>JBBSIW010000103.1:0-7540 GCA_038231895.1 Solirubrobacterales bacterium
CTGTACGTTGCACCGATCGCCGACGCCGGCGGTCCGGCGGCCGGCGGCGCGGTGCTCGTGGGCTCGAGCGTGTCGGAGATCGATGACACCCTGGATCGCCTGCACGGCCTCATCGCCCTGAGCGCCGGCGGCGCTGCGCTGCTGGGCGCCCTCGCCGCCGCGCTGCTGACCGGGCGGGGCCTGCGGCCCTTGCGCCGCCTCTCCGCAGCTGCAGGTGACGTCGAGCGCACGGGCGACCCCGCGCGCCGGCTGCCGGACACCTCGACGGAGGACGAGGTCGGCGAGCTCTCGCGCACCCTCAACCGCATGCTGGGCGCCCTCGAGCGCGCCCAGCAGACCGAGCGCCGCTTCCTGGCCGACGCCTCGCACGAGCTGCGCACACCGCTCACATCGCTGCGCGGCAACGCCGCCTACATCGCCGCGCACGGGCCCGATGCGGACGTGCTCGCCGATCTCGAGCTCGACGCCGCGCGGCTGGGTCGCCTGCTCGAGGACCTGCTCGCGCTCGAGCGCGAGGAGGCGGCGCAGGGTCCGCACGAGCTGGTGCGCCTCGACGCACTGGCCGCCGAGGCAGCGCGGCGCGCGCCCGAGGTCCACATCGCCGCGTCCGAACCGGCAGCGGTGGCCGGCGAGCCCGACGCGCTGGCCCGGGCGCTATCGAACCTGCTCGACAATGCTCGGCTGCACGGGCCTGCGGGCGGTCGAATCTCAGTGTCCGTGCAAACCAGCGGGGGCCGGGCTCGCCTGGCGGTGCACGACGAGGGGCCGGGGCTCACCGATGAGGATGCCGAGCGGGCGGTCCGCCGTTTCTGGCGCGGGGCGGCCGCGGGAGAGCGGCCAGGTTCGGGCCTCGGCTTGGCGATCGTGGCAGCCACCGTCAAGCGCCATGGCGGCGCCCTGGAGATCGAGGGCTCGAGCTTCACCTTGGACCTTCCCGCTCTCAGGGATCTCTCAGAGTCGGGCGCTAGCTTGAACGATCCAGACTGACCGGCTCCATCGAAAGGCCCGCCCGTGAGCATCCTTCGCCGCCTTCCCACCTCTCGACTCATCGCCCTGTGCGTCGTTGTCGTCGCACTACTCGGCACGGGCGCCGCTGTCGCCGTGGCTGCGCTGAGCACGAGCGCCGGCGCTCCGCCGCCCAAGTCGCTCGCGCAGGCCGTGCGCGACGGCCTCGGAGCGGCGAAGGTGCCTGGCGTCACCGCCCGCATCCGCTTTACCAACAAGCTCATCGACGACTCCAGCCTCGAGGGCGGAAGCGCGCTGCTCAAGGGCGCCACCGGCCGGTTGTGGGCGAGCGACGGGCACCTGCGCCTCGAGCTGCAGTCGAGCTCGGGCGACGTGCAGATCCTCGCCGACGAGCAGCGCTTCTCGCTGTACGACGCCAGTTCCAACACGGTGTATCGCGGGACGTTGCCCCGGGATCGCGCGTCTGGCCAGCAGAACAAGGACAAGCAGGCTCACCGCATCCCCACCGTGGCCAAGATCCAGAGCTGGATCAACCAAGCCATGCGTGACGCAAGCGTTTCGGGCACGATCCCCGGGACGGTTGCCGGTCAGCCCACCTACACGCTGCGCGTCGGGCCCAAGCACGACGGGGGCCTGCTCGGCGCCGGCGAGGTCGCCTGGGATGCCGTGCGCGGGGTCCCACTCCGCGCTGCGGTCTACGCGCAGGGCAGCGACTCCCCGGTGCTCGAGCTCACGGCGACGGACATCTCCTACGGCGCGGTACCCGCAAGTGACTTCGCCGTCGCGCCGCCCAGCAGCGCCAAGGTGGTCCAGGTCCGCCAGCCCTCGCCCAACGGCGCCCGCAGCCGCGCGGGCGAAGCCAAGCGCCGGGCTCACAAGAGCCGGCGCGTGCGGGGGATCGGCGCCGTCAAGGCTGCCGTGCCGTTCAAGCTCAGCGCCCCGGACAAGCTCGTCGGCCTGCCCCGTCGTGAGGTCAAGCTCCTCGACTGGGGCGGCAAGCCCGCGGCGCTGGTCGCCTACGGCCAGAACCTGGGCGGGGTGGCGGTGATCGAGCGCGGAGCGCAGCCCGCCAAGCCCGCCAAGGCCGGCGGAGACCATCAGGGCGAGCATCGCGGCAAGCTCCAGCTCCCGACCATCTCCATCAACGGAGCCAGCGGCAACGAGCTGGCGACGGCGCTGGGCACGGTCGTGACCTTCGAGCGCAGCGGCATCTCCTACACGGTCATCGGCTCGGTTCCGCCGGCGGCGGCCGAGGCGGCCGCGCGGGGGCTCTAGCCGGGCTCTAGCCTGTCGCCCATGGACACCGACGCGGCGCCCGTCGAGGCCCGGGGCCTGGTCAAGCGCTACGGCGACATCGTCGCGGTCGACCACGTCGACCTGACCGTGAAGGCCGGCGACGTCTACGGCTACCTCGGGCCCAACGGCGCGGGGAAGACGACGTCGCTGCGCATGCTGCTCGGGCTGATCCGCCCGACCGAGGGCTCGGCACGGCTGTTCGGGCGCGACCCGCTTCACACCGGCGCCCGGGCGCTGCAGGGGGTGGCCGGCTTCGTCGAGGCGCCGCGGTTCTACCCGTACATGTCCGGTCGGCGCAACCTCGAGCTGTGCGCCGCCTTCGACGGCGACGGGGCCAAGGGCCGTATCGACGAGGCCCTGGATACGGTGGAGCTGAGCGCCCGCGGCCGCGACAAGGTCGGCGGCTACTCGCACGGCATGCGCCAACGGCTCGGGATCGCGGGCGCGCTGTTGCGCGCCCCCCGCCTGCTGCTCCTCGACGAGCCCGCCACCGGGCTCGACCCCGGTGGCATGCGCGACATGCGGGCACTCATCCGGCGCCTCTCCGGCGAGGGCATCACCGTCCTGCTCTCCAGCCACCAGCTCGGCGAGGTCGAGGACATGTGCAACCGGGTTGCGATCATCCGCAGCGGGCGGATCGTCTACGAAGGCTCGCTCGAGGAGCTCAAGCGCACAGCGGGCGGCGACCACCGCCTGCGCTGCACGGACCCTGCGCGGGCCGTGCGGGTATGCGAGGCCCAGACCGGCGTGAGCGGGGTGCGCCGCCAGGACGACGACGTGCGCTTCGCCGTGGCCTCCGAGGAGGCGCTTGCCCCACTGTCGATCGCGCTGGTCGAGGCAGGGATCGGCATCGTCGCGCTGGCTCCGGTGGGCGCGACGCTCGAGGAGCTCTTCTTCCGCCTCACCGAGTGCGAGCCGGCGTCCTCGGACGGAGCGTCGGGCGCCGCGGCAGTGGAAACCGCCGCGTGAAGCCCGGCGTACTGACGGTCTACGGCTGGGAGCTGCGCAAGCTCGCCGCCCAGAAGCGCACCTACCTGGGCTTCGGGATCGCCGTGATCATGCCCGGGCTGTTCATCCTCGCGCTGGTGCTGCAGAGCGGCCAACCCGAGGGCGTGCTGTTCGGGCGCTACGTGCGCCAGTCGGGTCTGGCCATCCCGCTGGTGCTGCTGATCTTCGGGTCGATCTGGCTGTTTCCGCTCATCACGTCGCTGGTCGCCGGCGACATCTTCGCCGCCGAGGACCAGAACGGGACGCTCAAGACCATCCTCACCCGCTCGTTGGACCGCGGCCAGATCTTCTTGGGCAAGGCGCTGGCCGCCGCGACCTACGCCCTCGCCGCCCTCCTACTCATGGGCGTCGTCGCCGTCGTGGCCGGCAGCGTCGAGTCGGGCTTCAACTCGCTGACCACGCTGTCGGGCACCAAGGTGAGCGCCATGAAGGGGCTCGGCCTCGTCGCCGCGAGCCTCGCCGTCTACCTGATTCCGATGCTCGCGGTGGCCTCGATCGGGCTGCTGCTCTCCACCACGACCCGCAACAGCGCGGCCGCCGTCGTCGCCACCCTGATGATCGCGCTGATCATGCAACTTGTGGGGATCCTCCCTGGCCTCGAAGGGATCCGCCCCTACCTGCTCCCACGCCAGTTCGACGCCTGGCAGGGGCTGCTGCGCGAGCCCACCGACTGGGCCCCCATCATCCGCGCCGCCTGGGTATGCGCGCTCTACGCCGTCCCATGCCTGGGCGCGGCCTACCTGGTCTTCCTGCGACGGGATGTCGCGGGCGGCTGATCGGCACCGGGTCGTACAGAGGGCAGGCGACGAATGCAATGCCTAAAGCTCCATGGGAGCCACGACGAAGCCGAGCCGTTCCGCTCCGCGTCGAAGCCGAGCATCGAGCGTGACGAGCCGGCAGCCGAGGAGGCGGGCAAGGGCCACGTACTCGGCGTCGTAGGTCCTGGCCCACCCGAGCTCGTCGGCGATGCGCCAGGCCTCGGGGCCGAGATCCCGGTGCTCCCTGCGCCCGACCGGGCAGGCCTCGAGGCAGGCACGCGTCGCCTCGGCGTCTTCCCGAGCGATGCGACCCTGCCCAGCGGCGAGGTGCAGCGCCGAGCGCGTCTCCGACCACATCAGCGGCGGCGCGAACAGGCGCTCCCCGCCGAGCTCGTCAAAACCATCGCGGGCCGCGCAGGCGCTGAACGCCACGCTCGCGTCGACGACCAGCATCAGTGTCCCCGTCGTGCCTCGTGGACCAGCTTCACCACGTCGGGCACGGGCCGACCCGAGTCGAAGCGCTTCCACCGCTCCGGCAGGGGCAGCGTGCGCGGCTCGTCAGCGGCCGCCTCGAGATCCGCCTCCTCGATCACGTGCTGGGTGCCGATCTTTCGAGCCCGCAGCCGACCAGCGCGGATCCAGCGCCGGATGGTCTCCGGGTCACGTCCCACACGGCGAGCGGCTTCAGGCACCGTGATCATGTCGTATTATGCTACTACACCATCGGGACCATCACCCTGGCCGACCAGGAGTCGCTCGAGCTCTCGGCCCGGGCGACGTTCGCACCTTCGTGTCTGCTTTGAAGCAGCACCGGGCCAGCGCCGGAACCTGAGCCCGGCCAGTGTGAACCGGGGGTCAGCCGGTCTCGGGCTCGGTCGCCGACACCGGCCGGACCGGCACCGTCTCCGCTCTCGCGGCCGCGGTGCGCTGCATCGCGGCCTGGGCGGCGCCGGGCTCCTCCTCGGGGAAGCGCTCGGCTGCGTCGTCGGCCACTGCCAGCAGCCTGTCGGCCAACGCCCGCGTGTCGTCGATCAGGCGCCGGCGCTCCTGCCACACGGCGTCGGCATCCGCGTCGAGCTGGCGCATCCGCTTCTCGGCGCTGGCGGTGATCTGCTTGGCCTCGGCATGGGCCAGGTCCACGCGCGCGTTGGCCTCCTCGCGGGCCCGGGAGGTGAGGCGCTCGGCACGCTCGTGCGCGACCTGCAGGATGTCGGCCGTCGCGGCTCCGATGCGGTCGATCTCCTGCTTGACCGCCGACTGAGGTTCGTGCTGCGCGCGCAGCTCGTCGAGCTCGGCCTCGAGCTGGGCGATGAGTGCTTCCACCGAGCCGCGGTCATAGCCTCGCCACACGATCGGAAAGCGCTCAGGCGCCACGGGCTCGAGCTCCGGCGCCAACCGTGGGTCGTCGGGCAGGACGTGGGTGTGCGGATAGGGGGCCGCCCGCGCCGCCGCCGCCAGCGTGGGGTCCACGAATTCGACCGTCTCCTGCTCTACGTGCTCGCGCTGATCCATCGTTGCCTCCTGGCTTGCGGTGCCTCTCGGGGGGCTGCTTCGCCGCGGAGGGGGCGGCTCCTCTTCCTCGGCACTCACTGCAAGCAGCGTGTCGCCGGGCTCAGCTCGCCACCCATCCGCCGCGGGGATCGGGCAGCGGGGTGAGCAGGGCCTCGATCTCGCTGCGGCGGCCTTCGAGGAAGGGCGGCAGGATGATCGTGGAGCCGAGCTCCTCCAGCGGAGCGTCGACGGTGAAGCCGGGTGCATCGTCGGCAATCTCGAACAGTACCCCGCTGGGCTCGCGGAAGTAGATCGAGTGGAAGTAGTGGCGGTCGATGACCGGGGTGCAGCGGACGCCCTTCTCCCGCAGCCGGTCGAACCAGCGCGGATGCTCGTCTGCCGTGGTGCCCCAGGCCACGTGGTGGACCGTGCCCGCGCTCTGGCGGCCCGGCTCGGGCGGCGGCGGGTCGTAGGAGATCGTCGCGCCGCGGCGCTCGCCGCGCAGCTCCCAACCGTCGCCTCCGGTCGCGTGCCCGCCCATCACGTCCTCGAGCAGCGGCCGTGAGCGCGACGGTTCGACGGAGTACGCCCGCACTCCGTCGAAGCCGCCGAGCGCGTGCTCGAGCGGGATCTCGGGATGCTCGGCCCGCAGCAGCTCGTCGCCCTCCGCCGCCGCCACCAGCTCGTGGCCGAGGCCCTCGGGGTCGGCGAAGCGCAGGCGCTCGCCCTCGCGCTCGCTCGGTACGCCAGCATCGCCCAGACGACGCCCCCAGAAGTCAAGCGCGGCGGCCGATCCCACCCGCGAGACGATCCGGTGCACCATCCCGGCGCCCGCGCGCCCCGGCGCGGCGCCGGGGTACTCGAAGAAGGTCAGCTCCGAGCCCGCGCGGCCGCGCTCGTCCGCGTAGAAGAGGTGATAGACGCTCGGGTCGTCCTGGTTGACGGTCTTGGCCACCAGCCGCAGCCCGAGCACGCGTGTGTAGAAGTCCAGGTTGCCCGGTGCGTCGCCGGTGATCGCGGTGACGTGATGGATTCCCTCGAGCCGCATGGTCTACGACACCGGGTGTAGGCGCCGGCGCCCGGGCAGGTCAGGCAAAGCGCTCGGCGTGCCCGTCGCCTCGGAAGATGGTCTCCTGACCTGTGGTGTCGCGCACCCGAACCATGCCGAACCGCGACTCGGACAGCTCGAGCGTTCCTCCGTTCTGGATCCCGAATTTCGTGATGGCCTCGAGTTGGGCACGCGTCAGCTGCATGCCATAGCTCTTAACGATCAGGGTGAACTCGCTCATCCGCCGACGGAGGCTATCGCGGCCTCGCCGCGCTCCAGAGCGACCAGCCGCGCCGGGCTGATTGCGGGCCGCTCGCAGTCGAACCACCGCGCCGCGCCGCGCCGCGCCGCGCGTACCACGTCTTTACGGCACGATCCGGCCACGGTTTGTCCGCTGGGCGGCGGCCTGCGAAGCGGCGTTTGACAGCGACGCTGCCGCAGAGGGGCAGATAACCGATGAACGGCTGTGACCCCCCACTCAGCGCCGACGCGGAACGGCCCAGCCGACAATATGATGCTGACCGGCAAAGAACGGAAAATACCTGCAAAACTGCATGTTTTTTGTAATATTCGCCGGTAGCGATTTCTGCGAATAGGTCACTCAGATCAGACGGCAGAATTTCTGATGACTATCGGTAGAGCCTGCGTAAACACTTGCAAAATAAAGGTTTTATTTTTGATGATACCCGGTAGGCTTACGCAAATAGCAGCCGCGACCACGCATCCGTTCAGCGCGAATTATCGTCGCTTTACGCCCGAGATCCTCCGTCTCCTCATGCGCATCACGACAGCGCTCGGTGCGATCCGCGGCGCCCGCGTGCTGCCAGCCGTCGCCGACCAGCTCCGTGCTTCTGCGAAGGCTGGGACCGTTCACTTTTCCAACTTGATCGAGGGCAACGAACTGCCGCTGATGGAAGCCGAGCGCGCAACCCGAGGCGAACTCGAAGCTGATTCACGCGCCAAGATCGAACTC
>JBBSIW010000104.1:0-7540 GCA_038231895.1 Solirubrobacterales bacterium
GAGTGCGGAGCGCGGATGGGCAAGCTGCGGGTCTATGAGAGCACCGACAATCCGATCGCGCGACAGATGTGCGGCTACCTGCTCACCCGAGGCGGAGTCCACCAGGTCGCCTACGCGAAGGCGCTCGAGAAGATCACGGGGCGAGGAGCTCGTGGTCGAGGACGGGCCTCCGGAGGGCGGTCCGGTGAATCCGCTGGCCCACGAGCCCCAGGTCTTCTCCCCCGGCTATCACCCAGGCGAGCTCGCGAGATCGCGGCGCGGATGATGAAGGGGATGTAGCGGCGAAGGCGTGGCCTCTCGCTGGTGCAGCACCTTGGCCTGGCGGTGCTACACTCGCGAGGTGCCCACCGCCCGTCCACGTCACACGATCACCGAGAGCGACGAAATCGCCCGCTACCTTGACGACGCCTCCACGCGGTGGCCCGAGGCTGACGGTCACCGCGGCCAGCTCTTGATCCGGCTCCTCGCCGAGGGACATCGCGCCATCGAGCGGGAGCACGACGTCGAGGTGACCCGTCGCCAAGAGGCGGTGCGAGCCACGAGCGGCGTGCTGACCGGCAGCTATCCACCCAAGTATCTGGAGGAGCTCCGCGACGATTGGCCGGGGTGATCGTCGCGGACGCCAGTGTCCTGATCGCGCACCTCGACCGGACCGACGTACACCACGACGGTGCGGTTGCGCTCCTGTTGCGCGCGGGCGGGCTGCCCCTTGCGGCCAGCCCGATCACGGTGGCGGAGGTCTTGGTCGCCCCAGCGCGAACCAGTCGACTCGATGAGGCGCACGTCGCCCTCCGTACGCTCGACCTTCAGGAAATTGCGCTTACTCCCGATGCCGCCCCTCGACTGGCCCGGCTACGCGCCGATACGAATCTCAAGCTGCCCGACTGCTGCGTCCTGCTGGCCGCCCAGGACGCGCCCGCCCAAGCCATCTTGACCTTCGACGAGCGGCTTGCCAGCACGGCTAGGAGCCTCGGGCTGTCCACGCACTCCGAAGCCGAGCGCTGGTAGCAGCGTCGTTCGCTTGGGCGTCCTGCGCGCCCAAGCGGAGGCGACTGGCCTGTGCTTCGAGCGCAGGGTCGGCAGTCCAGTGGCCACTTCGCTCGCTTTACCGCGCCTCCGGCGAACTGACCCTGGCTATCGTCTGGGCGATGGAGCCCAGCGGGACGCTCGAGGCCACGCCCGCGGGGACGCCACCCGCGGGCGTGGCCGCGGAGCCGGTCCCGGTCCGTACCCGAGCCCTGCTCGTCCTCGTGTTCGTCGCCGGCGCGGCGTCGCTGGGGGCCGAGATATCGGCGGCACGTCTGCTCGCGCCGTACTTCGGCGCCTCGACGATCATCTGGGCGAACACGATCGGCGTCGTCCTCGTCGCCCTGTCCGTCGGTTACTGGCTCGGAGGCCGCTTCGCCGATCGCCATCCGCGTGAGCGCGAGCTTCGCCTGACCGTGCTGGGCGCCGCGATTCTGCTGGCCATCGTGCCGCTGGTGGCCGGGCCGTTCTTCTCGGTCGCGTTGGATGCCTTCGATCGCCTCGACGCCGGGGCGTTCATCGGCTCCCTGCTGGGAGTGCTCGCTCTGATCGCGCTGCCGGTGCTGCTGTTGGGCGCGGTGTCGCCCTGGGCGCTGCGCCTCGCCGTCTCCTCGGTCGAGCAGGCAGGCGAGATCGCCGGGCGCCTGTATGCCGTCTCGACCGTCGGCAGCCTGGTCGGCGTCTTCCTGGCCGCGCTGGTGCTGGTCCCGCTGGCGGGCACGCAACGGACGTTCATCGCGTTTGCGGCCGCGCTCGCGCTGGCCGCGGCGGCGAGCGGTCTGCCGCGCCGGGCTCTGATCGTGCCCCTCGTGCTGGCGGTACTGCTGGCCGTACCGCCGGCGACGAGCAAGCCCGCTGCAGCGGGTGAGCAGGTGCTCTACGAGCGCGAGACGCCGTATCAGTACCTCCGCGTCGTCCGGAGTGGCGACGTGCGCCACCTCGAGCTCAACGAAGGCCTGGCGGTGCACTCGGTCTACCGACCGGGCACCGTCCTCACCGACGGCTACTGGGATGGCTACAGCACGCTGCCCTTCGCCCGCCTGGATGGGCCCCCGCGGCGCATGGCCATGCTCGGCAACGCGGGCGGCACGGTGGCGCGTGCCTACGCCCACTTCTTCCCCCGGACGCAATTCGACGGCGTCGAGATCGACGCCGCCGTCAGCGACGCCGGGCGGCGGTTCCTGGGCATGCGCAATCCGCGGCTGCACGTGTTCGACGAGGACGCTCGCCCCTTCCTGCGCCGCACCCGCACGCGCTACGACCTCATCGCCATCGACGCCTACCGCCAGCCCTACATCCCGTTCTACCTGACGACCCGCGAGTTCTTCGCCCTCGTACGCGACCGGTTGAATCCGGATGGCGCCGTGATCTTCAATGTCGCACACCCCGAGGGGTCCAACGACCTCGAGCGCTCGCTATCGGCGACGGTTGCGACGGCGTTTCCCTTCGTGGCCCGTTACGCGATCGAGCCCACCAACACGATGCTCATTGCCGCGCGCCGCGACCTCTCCGCGGACCGCCTGCGCGCAGCGACCCCGCGCTTGCCGGCCGAGTTGGGCCCGGCCCTGGGGGCGGCCGCCGCCGGCTTGGGTCCACCTCTCCGCGGGGGGCCGGTGTACTCCGACGACCGCGCTCCCGTCGAGTGGCTGATCGACAACTCGATCGTGCGCGCCGCGGTCCGCGGCCAGAAGTGAGCCGCCCTACCCGGGCACAAGCGCCGGCGCGTCAGGCGTCGCGGCGACGCCGGGGGGCGTCCGCTGAGCGAGGCTCACGGTCGCGGCGATGACGGGAGGCGGCCGCCTGCGCCCGGTTGGCGAGCACACCCCCGACGGTGAGGACGATCGTGCCGGCCAGGGCCAGCCAGGCCCCCATCCGCAGCCCGGCATCGCCGGGGATCGCCGGCGGCGGATTGATGATCTGCGAGACGACGATCAGCGCCGCTGCGGCGCCGACCGCCGGCAGCGCGCGCGCCTGCGCAGGCCAGCGGGGGCGAAGCAGCGCCGGCCCCGCCGCCGAGAAGGCGAAGATGACCGCCCCTGCGAGCACGAGGTCGAGCAGCTCGAACGCGGTCCAGGCGTCGGTGCCCGGGTCATACCACTTCAGGAACAGGCTGACGAACAGCAGCGCAGATCCCAGCAGCACGACGGCGGGACTGACCTGGCGCGGCATCGGGCTCAGCGGCCTCCGCGCTGACGGCGCCGCTGGCGCAGGACGCGTAGAAACCTTCGCCACAGGCTGGCCATGGCTACCCCTCCTCGAATCGCTGGTCGAATGCATCGATCTGCGCGCGCAGCTCCGGCGGAAGCCGGTCGCCGAACCGCGCGAAGTGCTCGCGCACCTGGGGCAGCTGCGCCCTCCACCCCTCGGGCTCGACCTCGAGCAGCGCGGCCAGGTCCTCCGGAGCGATGTTCATCCCCTCGGTGTCGATGGCGTCCGGGGTTGGGACGAGGCCGATCGGCGTGTCGACGGCCTCGGCGGCATCGTCGCAGCGGGCAAAGATCCAGGCGAGGACGCGGCTGTTCTCGCCGAACCCGGGCCACAGGAAACGGCCGCTGTCGTCCTTGCGAAACCAGTTGACGTAGAAGACCTTGGGCAGCCGAGCCCCCTCGCGGCGTCCGGTCGCCAGCCAGTGGGCGAAGTAGTCGGCCATGTTGTAGCCACAGAAGGGCAGCATTGCCATGGGATCGAAGCGCAGCTTGCCCACCTCGCCGGCGGCGGCGGCCGTGGTCTCAGAGCTCATCTGCGCGGCGAGGAACACGCCGTGATCCCAGTCGAAGGCTTCGTGTACGAGCGGCACCGTGGTCGAGCGTCGGCCTCCGAACAGGAAGGCGTCGATCGGCACTCCGGCCGGGTCCTCCCATTCCGGGGCGATGGACGGACACTGTGCCGCGGGCGCGGTGAAGCGCGCGTTGGGATGTGCCGCGGGCTTGTCGGCGTCCGGAGGCCATTCGGCCCCGTGCCAGTCGACGAGCCGAGCGGGCGGCTCGTCGGTCAGCCCCTCCCACCAGACGTCCCCCTCGACCGTCCTGGCACAGTTGGTGAAGATCGTGTTGCGCTCGACCGTGGCGATCGCGTTCGGGTTCGTCTTGGGGCTCGTGCCCGGCGCGACGCCGAAGATCCCGGCCTCGGGGTTGATGGCGTAGAGCCGTCCGTCCTCCCCGAACTTCATCCAGGCGATGTCGTCGCCGATCGTCTCGACCTTCCACCCCGGCAGCGTGGGGACGAGCATGGCGAGGTTGGTCTTCCCGCACGCCGACGGGAAGGCCGCGCTGATGTGCTTGACCTCACCGGCCGGTGAGGTCAGCTTGAGGATCAGCATGTGCTCGGCCAGCCAACCCTCGTCGCGGGCCATCACCGACGCGATTCGCAGGGCGAAGCACTTCTTGCCCAGCAGCGCGTTGCCGCCGTAACCCGATCCGTGTGACCAGATCTCGCGGGTCTCGGGAAAGTGGACGATGTACTTGTTGTCGGGGTTAGACGGCCACGGCACGTCCTGCACCCCCTCGGTGAGCGGCATCCCCACCGAGTGCAGGCAGGGGACGAACTCGCCGTCCTCACCGAGCACCTCGAGCGGACCCGTTCCCATCCGCGTCATGGTCCGCATGCTCACGGCGACGTAGGCGGAGTCTGTGAGCTGGACGCCGATATGGGCGATCGGAGAGCCCAGCGGACCCATGGAGAACGGCACGACGTAGAGCGTGCGTCCCTGCATCGAGCCGCGGAAGAGCTCGGTGAGCATGCCGCGCATCTCTCCGGGATCACGCCAGTTATTGGTAGGGCCGGCGGCGTCCTCATCCTCGGAGCAGATGAACGTGCGGTCCTCGACGCGGGCGACATCCCCGGGGTCCGAGCGCGCCAAGTAGGAGTTGGGGCGCTTGGCATCGGCCAGCCTCTCGAAGGTTCCGGCGTCCACGAGCGTCCGGCAGAGCGCGTCGTACTCCTCGGCCGTCCCGTCGCACCAGTGGATGCCCTCGGGCTCGGTGAGCTCGGCGATCTCCTCGACCCAGGCCCGTAGCTTCGGGTGGTGCGTGGCCGGCTCGTTCTTCGATGGGACGGTCGTGCTCACGCTACTCGACGTTGCCCTCGACGTCCTCGCTGGGACTCTCGGCCTTCCGGCGTGGCACCAGGACCAGGCGCTTGAACTCGGCGACCAGCGCACCGTCCTGGTTGAGCACTCGCGTCTGCACCCGGACGGTCCCGCGGTCTGACTTCGAGCGCGAGGGCTTGACCTCGAGCACCTCCGTCTCGCAGAACAGGGTGTCGCCGTGGAACACCGGAGCCGGATGGGAAAGCTCCTCGGTAGCCAGGTTGGCGATCGCCTTGCCGGAGATGTCGTTCACGGACATGCCCAGCGCCAGCGAGTACACGAGCGGCCCGACCACGACGTTGCGGCCCTGCTGGGAGGCCGCCGCGTAGACGTCGTTGAGGTGCAGCGGATGGTGGTTCATCGTGATCAGGCAGAAGAGGTGATCGTCACCCTCGGTCACGGTCTTGGCCGGCCAGTGCTTGTAGACGGCGCCAACCTCGAATTCCTCGAGGTAGCGCCCGTACGGGTGGGCGCCGGACGCCTCGCGTGCGGCCTGATCGGTCTCGATGCCCTGGGCTGCGGTCTCGCTCATCGGGTGCTCGTCGCTCCTTGTCTTGGTCGGGGCGAGGACGGGGAGTGTGGCGGGTCCACACGACGGGTGCGGTGTGACCGAGCCCCCGCGATGCCGGCCGCCCCCACTTGGGCAGGCCTCTGAGCCCGCGTTCGTACTAGGTTTCCAGGCATGCGAAACCCCCGCGAGTTCCACAAGCCCCTGGCCATCGGCGCGCCCGACCCCGTCCGCGAGATCCCGTTCAGCCCCTCGCGGATGATCCACTTCCTCGATTTCTCCAACGAGAAGATGGTCGCCAAGGTCCCCGACATCGCCCCTACGGTGGACATCCTGCTCGGCAACCTCGAGGATGCCGTCGCGGTCGACCGCAAGGAGGCGGCCCGCGAGGGACTCGTGACCGTGGGCCGGGAGATGGAGATGGGCTTGACCCAGCTGTGGACCCGCGTCAACGCGCTCGAATCCCCCTGGTTCCTCGACGACGTCACCACGCTCGTGGCCGAGATCGGCCACAAGCTCGACGTCATGATGATCCCCAAGGTCGAGGGACCGTGGGACATCCACTACGTGGACCGGCTGCTCGCCCAGCTCGAGGCCAAGGCCGACCTGGAGCGACCGATCCTCATCCACGCCCTCCTCGAAACGGGGCTGGGGGTGGTCAACGTCGAGGAGATCGCCAATGCCAGCCCGCGCATGCAGGGCATGAGCTTCGGGCCCGCCGACCTCGCCGCCTCGCGCCGCATGAAGACGACGCGGGTGGGGGGCGGCCATCCCGGCTACCGCGTGATCGAGGACCCCGACCCCGACGACGCGGAGGCCCCTCGCCCCAGCGCCCAGCAGGACCCCTGGCACTACTCGATCGCGCGCATGGTCGACGCCTGCACCAGCGCCGGGATCCTGCCCATGTACGGCCCCTACGGGGACATCAAGGACGTGCAGGGGTGCGAGACGCAGTTTCGCAGCGCGTTCCTGCTCGGATGCGTGGGGACCTGGACCCTTCACCCGGTGCAGATCGAGATCGCCAAGAAGGTGTTCAGCCCCGATCCGGATGAGGTGGCCTTCGCCAAGAAGGTGATCGAGGCCATCCCCGACGGGCGGGGCGTTCACATGATCGACGGCAAGATGCAGGACGACGCGACCTGGAAGCAATGCAAGGTCATGGTCGAGCTGGCCGAGATGCTCGCTCAGAAGGACCCCGAGCTGGCCGAGGCCTACGGGATGGAGCCCGCAGAGGACTAGGCCTGTGGGTCACCGCGGTGGTACGCTCGCCGCATGCCTACACGTCATCCCCGGGTCCAAGTGACGGTGGATCGCGAGCTTGCCGAGGCGCTTGAGGCAGTCGACCCTCGACCTCGGAGCCATTCGCGCCTGATCCGCGATCTCGCCCTGCGCGGCGCGACGCTCGAGCGGGCCGAACAGGAGCGCCGGCAAGCCGCACGCGGGTTTCTGCTGCGCGTCGTAAGGGGAGAGACCGACTATGACCCGGCAACCGCGGCCGAGCTGCACCGCGAGCGCGAGGCCGGGGCGGAGTGAGGCCGTTCGGGTCCGGCGTTCCGCTCGTCATCGACACCTCCGCATGGGCCAGGCAACGCGAGCCCGAGGTTGCAAGTCGTTGGGCGGCGTCGGTGGAGGAGGGCATGCTCGCATCCTGTCCTGTGTCCGCGCTCGAGATCCTCGCGACGGCCCGCGACGAGCACGAGTTCGACGCCCTCCAGCACGGCCTGGTGACGCTTCCGCAGGCCCCGGTCACCGAAGGCGTGTGTCGAGCCGCCCTGTCCGCCTCGAGCGAGCTCCAGGCCAGACGCCGGCTCCCCGCAGCCGACTACCTGATCGCGGCCGCAGCAGCCGAGCGGGGGTTTGGAGTGCTGCACGAAGATCGGCACTTCGACCTCCTGGCGACCGTCCTTGGCTTCGAGAGC
>JBBSIW010000105.1:0-7523 GCA_038231895.1 Solirubrobacterales bacterium
GAGCTGACCTCGGGCGCCAGGTGCGCCCAGAACGGCGGCAGGGTGGCGCCGATCTCGCCCCCGTCCGCCTGGATGGCCAGGCCGGCGAGCACGGTGACAGCGCCCAGGACGAAGGCCAGGAGCGGGACGACGACCTCGGTCCGCGGACGGCGGAGCCCGGATCGCGCCGCCTGCGTCTTGGCCACGGTGATCGGTGCGGCGGCTTCGGGCATGGCCTGTGACTATCACCGCGCCGGAGAATTCTTGCTTACGAATCGGAAAAGACGGGCGACGAGGGACGGGCTCCCGGTCTTCGTGCGCGGCGATCAGGGCCGGCTCACAGGCCGCGGAAGGCCCCTCCTCACGGGCCGCGGGTCTATGCGCCCGCGGCGCGGCCCGGACGCCCCCGCTTCGGGGCAGGGCGCGCGACCTCTCCGTTGCGCACGAGGCTTCGCCACTGCTCCTCGTCGATCTCCGCGGAAGGCGTGGTGTCGATGAAATCGGTCAAGGTGTCCACGAACGCGTCGGGATCGTCGCGGTGGGGAAAGTGCTTCGCGTCGGGAAAGGAGACGAACCGGCTCGCAGGGATGGCGGCGTGTGCCGCACGGCCGTGCTCCACGGGAATTATCCGGTCGTGCTCGCCCCAGACCAGGAGCGTGGGCACCCCCGAGGCGAGGTAGAGGCGGTCCATGGCGTTCACGCGCTGGCCGGTCGGGTCGATGATGGTCCGCAGCGTATGGATGAAGGCCTGGCGAGCTTCGGCGTCGGCGAGCGAGGCGTATCCGCGCCACATCTCCTCCACGTCGGTACTCGCATGCAGCCCGAGGCGACCGAGCACTCCGGCGAGCGCGTTGCCGGCGTCGCGGATCCCGGGGCTGCAGATCAAGGGCATCAAGAACTCGGCGCCGGGCAGCGTCGCCACTCGCAGCACGCGGTGGACCTCGCGGCCCAGACCGCCGCTGGCGACCAGCACGAGCCGCTCGATGCGCTGGGGAAACTGGTAGGCGAACACCATCGCCACTCCGCCTCCGAGCGAGTGGCCGACCACGGTCGCCCGGTCGTGCCCGAGCGCGGCAAGGAGGTCGCGCACGCCGGAGGCATAGGCACCGAGCGAGTAGTCGCCGGGAGGCTTGGCCGAATGCCCGTGGCCGAGGAGGTCGGGGGCGATCACGCGGAAGCGCTCCGCGAGCATCGGGGCAACGAGATCCCACGTCTCCGACGTGCCGGTGATGCCGTGGAGGAGGACGAGCACGGGCCCCTCTCCGCCGATGCGGTAGGTCACGTGATGCCCGTGAAGGGTGATTTCCTTGGTCTCCATAGGTCTTCCGACGCGAAACCCTGGCTAGCGGCTCAGTAAATCGCATTGTCCTCCGCGCAACTCGTACACCCGCGATAGCGGGCGCCGGGGAGCACGGTCGTCGTCGCCGAAGGACGGGCTTTTAGTTGGCCGTCGCGAAGACGGGGCGTCGCACGGCGGCAAACCCCCGGTCGAGCAGCTTGACCGCCTGCGTCCCCGCGTTGGGAGAGTCCAGCAGCACGACCGCGAGCTGGGTGCGACCACGACGGGCCGCTCCCACGAAGCACTCGCCCGCGGCCGGCGAGTACCCCGTCTTGATCCCGGTCCACCCGGGATAGCGAAGGCGATAGAGGGGGTTGTGCCCCGCCAGGTAGAGCTTGCGGCCTTTGATCGGAAACGGAAACGCGATGTACGGAGTCGCCACGACCTTGCGAAGTAGGGGCTCGTGCAGCACGGCACGCGCCAGGCGAGCGAGGTCGCGCGGACATGAGCGGTTGGCGTCGTCGTAGCCGTCGGGGCCCACGAAATGGGTGCAGGTAAGGCCGAGCTGACGCGCACGCTGGTTCATCGACGCCACGAACGCGGGGATGGAGCCGCGGCCCAGGTCCTGGGCCAGCACGCGCGCGGCGTCATTGCCCGAGGGCAGCATGAGTCCGTAGAGCAACGGCAGCACTCCCACGCGCTTGCCTCGCGGCAGCAGGCCCACCCCGGACCCCTGGTAGCGGAGCGCTTCCCGGGTGACCAGGGGCTGGGCGCTCAAAGGCTCGCGCTCGGCGACGAGGAGCGCGGTCATCATCTTGGTCACACTGGCGATCGACCGTGGTTGCGCCGGGCGTCGGTCCCACAGGACGCGGCCGCTGCGAAGATCGACCAAGAGTCCTCCACGGGGGGGTTTGACGAACCTGGGGTTGACCCGTTGGCCGGGCGGCGCCGGCACCGTGGCGTAGGGATCTTGGTGCTCCTTGGGAGGAGGAGCGGGAGCGCCCGCCGAGGAGCCGGCTGCCGGCTGCGCACTGACGTGCCGCGTCGCGTCCTCGCCACCGGCCCGCAGCAGGATGACGGTGACCCCGACGACCGCGATCAGGACTATGAGGCGCAGCAGCCGCGCCCGCCGCCGCCGGCGTCGTCCGCGTGTGCCGCCCGCAAGCGGGCTGGGGGCGACCATCTAGGTAGAAGGGTCTAGCGAAATTTCGCTAGCGGAATCGTAGGCTCGGGAACACGGTCGTACCTCGTTTCTAGGGGGCATACCCAGGCTAGGGTCTACTCGAATGCGGGGACTCGACTGGGAAGAAGCGCCAGGATCTTCTCGCGTCGGGGAGTTAGGCCATCGGGGGTCTGCTTGATCAAATCCCGTTTGAGCAGCGCGTTTACATCGCGTGTGAGCGTCTTGTCGGTCTTCTCGGCGTACGCCGCCGCTACCTTGGGGCTGAGAGCGCGCAATTGGCTCTTGGGAACAGGGGCCGATCGCTTTGAGAGGTCCAGAACGAGTTGGCGCTGCCTGACCTCTGGCGGGTTGTCAGATCCGCCGAACTGTCGATAGACGTATTGCTCCCAACGATCGTCATAGAGTTGGGACCAGACGACGCGCAACTGCTCTCGAAGCTCGTC
This sequence comes from Solirubrobacterales bacterium, assembly GCA_038231895.1. Lineage (GTDB taxonomy): Bacteria > Actinomycetota > Thermoleophilia > Solirubrobacterales > Solirubrobacteraceae > JALYZC01. The sequence continues at coordinate 2,885 of JBBSIW010000105.1, forward strand.
GACCAGGCCACGGATCGCATACAACAAGAAGGGGCACGGATCGCCTTGGTCCTCTCGGCTTGAGGCGTCGAGGCGACGGTAGTACTCGTCCCGCGTCGTGTTGAAGTGGTTGCTGAGAAGGTGGGCCGCCGGCGTCGGAATTTCCCCTGACGCAAGCAAGATCTGAAGTTCGACCAACCGTGCCGTACGCCCGTTACCGTCACCGAAGTAATGAATCCAGGCCAAGTACATGTGGGCGAGGATCGCCTTGATGATCGTGTACGGAACGACCATCTCGGAGTCGGGTGCGTCGAAGGCGCTGCTGTTGAGCCATTGGCACAACCGCTCAAGCAGGTAGTCGCACTCCTCCCGTTTCGGCGCCAGGTACCGCGCGACTGCGGGGCGCTTCGGGGCGAGTTCGCCTGGCACCACGCCGGGCTCCAGTTCGAGGCCTTCTAGGATCAGGCAGTTGTAGGCCTTGATCTTCTCAGTCGTAAGGTCCCTCGATGACCCCTCAAAAAGCTCGTTCGTAACCTGGTTGAAGGCTCGGACGATGTTGTCGACCTCTCGGGTTCGGTACTCCTGGGACGGTGGCAGTTGAAGGCGTCCCTCCAGGTGTTCCTTGACTTCTTCCTCCGAGAGAGTGTTGCCTTCGATCGCGGTCGTCGCATGGACACCCTTAGCCAAATACAACTTGCGGAGCCGTTCGCCCGTCTCGGGCTCAAGAAGGGACTCAGCAAGATGGCCGATCTTTGATCGCGCCTCGCCCAGCAGCATCCAGAGCTGCATAGGCGCGCGTCGCAGGTCGACTTCGAAGGTGAGCCAGGGATACGTTTCCAAATATGTCCACTCTGATGTCCCTGATGATGTCCTGGTCGCCTCCATCAGATCAGCGATCTTAGCAGGGATTTCGTGATCATACGCCCTTAAACTACCTCTAATTATGTCCCGATATATGTCCGATCCAACCGTCCCCGGCGACGGTGGGGATTTTCTTCTGAATCGACAAGACAAGACCCCGCCGAAGGCCTCCTAGTACACCGGGTAACGAGGCGGCGTGGGTTTCGCTCTGGACGCGAAGGCGCGGATGAAGATCAGGCCGAAGGCGAACCCGCCGATGTGGGCGAAGTAGGCCACGCCGCCGCCCCCGCCGATGGGATCGCTGAGGCCGGCGGCGCCAAAGAAGATCTGCTGCAGGAACCAGAACCCGAGCACGAGGACGGCCGGCAGCTCGACGAACGTCACGAAGAAGATGATGAAGATCAGCGTCAGCACGCGGGCGCGCGGATACAGCAGGATGTAGCCGCCTAACACGCCCGCGATCGCCCCCGACGCGCCGATCGTTGGTGCCGTGGAGCTCGGGTCAACCGCCACCTGGAGCCCGATCGCCGCCAGGCCGCCGAGCAGGTAGAACGCGACGAACTTCGCCCTGCCCATCGCGTCTTCGACGTTGTTGCCGAAGATCCACAGGAAGAGCATGTTGCCGATGATGTGCAGGAAGCCCCCGTGCATGAACATCGACGTGAGGATCGTGAGCCAGGTGGAGGGCTGGGATCCCGGCACGCTGCGGATCGCGGGCGACTGCCCCTCCACTGTCTTCACCGGCTTGCCCTCGCAGGCGACCTCGCCCTTGTCCGATGCCACAAGGTCGCCGACCGAGCTGACCTGATCGCCCAGTCCGCAGCGCTTCCCAGGATGCGTGAGCTCGTAGGGGATGGCGCCGTACTTGACGACGGTCTGGTCGTTGACGCTCGAGAACCCGCTGGGCTGCTGGAGGACGAGGAACACCAACACGTTGATCGCGATCAGCGCGACGGTGATGATCGGGAAGCGGTCCGTCGGGATGTTGTCCTTGAGCGGAAACAAGCCGGCGGCGTCAGGCCGGAGCGGCCACCGGGCCGAGCCCCGGCCGGGCCTGGGGCACGTGCTCGTCGGCGTGGTAGCTCGAACGCACGAGCGGGCCCGCGGCGACGTTCTGAAAGCCCAGCGCGTAGGCGGCGCGCTCGAGCGCGGCGAACTCGTCGGGGTGCCAGTAGCGCACGACGGGCAGGTGGCGCTCGGTCGGTCGCAGGTACTGGCCCACGGTGAGGACCTGCACCGAATGCTCGCGCAAAGCCGCGAATGCCTCGACCATCTCGTCGAAGCTCTCGCCGAGGCCGACCATGAGGCCGGACTTCGTGACGACGTCGTCGCCGGCCATGTCCTTGGCGTTCCCCAGCACCCCACAGGAGCGGGCGAAGGTCGAGCCGCGCCGGGCCAGTGGATACAGGCGCGGCACGACCTCGACGTTGTGGTTGAACACGTCCGGGCGCTCGGCGATCACCCGGGCCAGCGGCATCGCGGCGCCGCGAAAGTCGGGGGTGAGCACCTCGACCTGGCACTGCGGCGCCTGGCGGCGGATCTGGCGGATCACCCCAACGAAGGCCGAGGCGCCGTAGTCGGGCAGGTCGTCGCGGTCGACGCTGGTGATGACCGCGTGGCGCAGGCCCATGCGGGCGACCGAGCGGGCGACGCGCGCGGGCTCGAGCGGGTCGCTCCAGGTCGGCTTGCCGGTCTTGACGTTGCAAAAGCCGCAGCGCCGCGTGCACGTGTCTCCCAGGATCATGAAGGTGGCCGTGCCGCGCTCCCAGCACTCGCCGACGTTGGGGCACGCCGCCTCCTGGCAGACCGTGTGGAGGTTCTCGGCGTCGATCAGGCGCTTGAGCTCGCGATAGCGCGGCTTGCCCGGAGCGGGCACCTTCAGCCAGGGCGGCTTGCGCTCGCGCATGGGCCGGACGTCGGCGCCGAGCGTGAGGCGGATGTCCATGCCGCCCGGACTTGCCCGCGAGCGGGTCTGATGCGGGCGAGCCTGGTCCATCACGCAGAGGGTAGCGTCGCCACCAGACCCAGGTCCGCGGGAGCCACGGGGCGCAACGTGCGGGCAAACGCTTGTCCGAAGCACCGCGCCATCGTGTCGCGAAAGCCAGGCAGCATGCCCGGGCCGCCGTCGCCGCGCTCCTCGACCAGCGAGGTCATGCGCACGCCCTCGAGGCCACAGGGCACCACCCACTCGAACGGCTGCAAGTCGTTCTCGACGTTGACCGCGAAGCCGTGGGTGCTCACGCCGCGGGCCACGTGCACGCCGATCGAGGCGATCTTCCGCTCCGCCACCCACACGCCGGTGTAGTCGGCCCCCTCCTCGGTCCGCGCTCGGGCCGTGATCCCCTCCTCGGCCAGCGCGGCGATGACCGCGCGCTCCAGCGTGCGCACGTGGACGAGCACGTCCGCCACCCGCATGATGGGGTAGCCCACGAGCTGTCCGGGCCCGTGGTAGGTGATCCGGCCGCCCCGATCGGTCTCAACCACGTCGATGCCCTGCGACAGGTACCACGAGCCCTCCCTCGGGAGCTCGTCCGGCGCAGAGCGACGTCCGCGGGTGTACACGGGCGGATGCTCGAGCAGCAGCAGGACGTCGCCCACCTCGTCGGCCTGACGCCGTGCCCGCAGGCGCTGCTGGACTTCCACCGCCTCGCGGTAATCGACCACCCCGAGCGAGCAGACCAAGAGCTCGGAAACGTCAGGTCCCGCCACGGTTTGCGAGCTTACTCGGCGCGCAGCCGGGCCTGCCATAGTCGGGCCGTGGCCGTCCGGGGCACACCGAGCGACGCTCCGCTCGAGCGTTCGGGGTGGACGCGCCTGCGGTGGCGCATGCGCGGTGCCTGGATGTGGCCGGCCTTCCTGGCCTGCACGATCGGCGACGGGCTCCTGCTCCACCAGCTCCCCGTCTGGGGCGACGCGACGCGGACCGTGCCCGCGACGCTGTTCAGCGGCTTCGTCAATCTGCTCGTCGTAGCGGTCGTGGCTCCGGGCGTCGGCAGGGTCCTGCGGCGACGCCGTCGGCCCGACCTCCCGCGTCCCGTGGCAACCGACTACGCGGGCACCGCGCTCGTCGGCCTGGTGACGGCGCTGCTTCTGGTCGCCGGCCTGCTTCACCATCCCGCCGTCGCAGCGCAGGAGCGCGCCCTTCAGACCCAGGCGGCGGCGGCGCGCAACTACCTGATCACCGCTGCTCCGCCGCGGCTGCACGCTCGCTTCGGGGGCGCGGACGCACTCAAGATCACGGACGACCTCTACCGCACGTGCGTGCCCGACGGACGTCGGCGCGCCTTCTGCGTGCTCGTGCGCACCACGCAGGACCCGCCGATCGTCCGCGAGGACCTCGACCGGACCCCGAACGCTCGCTACAACCGATCCGGCGGCTTCTCGGGCCCTTGAGATCGGCTCGAGCCTGTTGATGGATGTGCTTGCCGAAGAGCTCACGCCGTAGCGGAGGGGACCGGAGGCGGGTTATGCACGCCCGGGCCTGCATGAGTCGACTGCGGCTTTCCCTACAGCGCGAGCGCGGCCGGATGCTCGAGCAGCATGCGGATGCGCGCGAGGAACTGTGCGGCCTGGGCGCCATAGAGGATGCGGTGATCGCAGGCCAGCGTCACGGGCATGGTGTGGCGGGCCATGACGGCCCCGTCCCGGACGACCGCCCTGGGCTCGAGTCCGCCGACGGCGAGGATCGCCGCCTGGGGCGGGTTGATGATCGCGGTGAAGCTCGTGATGCCATACATGCCGAGGTTGGACACGGTGAATGTGGCCCCGGAGAGCTCGGGCGGCGTGACGGTGCCCTCGC
>JBBSIW010000106.1:0-7482 GCA_038231895.1 Solirubrobacterales bacterium
CCCACGCTGGTCTGGTACTCGCAAGAGGCTCGGTCCTACTCGCTCATGGTGTGCTTTGGCGCCCTTTCGTTCCTGCTCTTCGTCCGGGCGTGGCAGCGTGCGAGCGGGGGGCGCCTGCGCGCGTGGGCGCTTGCGTGTGCGCTGGCGCTGACCACGCACTACTTCAGCGCCTTTCTCATCCTCGCGGAGTCCGTGGCCCTGCTGTGGCGCTGGCGGCATTCGCGGCGCTGGCCCGTGGTGGGCGCGGTTGGCGCGATCAGTGCCGTGGGGGGGGCGCTCATCCCGCTGGCCCGCCACCAGGAGGCCAGCGGGCGCACCGCGTGGATCGCTGCCAGTGACCTGGGTGACCGCGTCAAGCAGGTCGGACAGGAGCTCCTGAGCGCGGGTACCCACTCGATTACCACCGGCACCGGCCCACGCTCGCTCTGGAGCGTCCCGGCGCTCGCGCTCCTGCTCGGCGCGGTCGCGGTCCTGGTCTGGCGGGGCGATGCCCGCGAGCGCTCCGGCGCCGGCCTGGCCGCCGTCGTCGGCGCCGCCGCGATCGTAGTTCCCCTCGCGCTCGTTCTGACCGGGATCGACTTCTTCCAGGATCGCAACCTCCTGGCCGCGTGGATCCCCTTGTCGGTGGTGGTCGGCGCCGCCTTCGCCGTGCGCCGCGCCGCGCCCCTCGGCCTGTTCGCGGCCGCTGCCCTCGCGGCCATGGGAGTGTGGGTCGATCACCGGGTCATCGACGAACCCGGGCTCCAGCGCGCCGATTGGCGCGGTCTCGCCCGAGTCCTCGGGCCCCCCTCGCCCTCGCGGGCCATTCTGGTCCAGCCGGGTTTCGTCGCCGCACCGCTCGCCGTCTACGGTCATCGCACGACGCCGCTAGCGGGGGCAGGTGTCCAGGAGGTGGCTATCGTGAGCCAACTGCCGCTCGGAGGCGCCCCCCCGGCGATCACCGGCCTTCGCCTCGTGCAGCGCTGGCAGCGCCGGCAACTGACCCTGCTGCGCTACCGCGTCAGCGGACCGCTGACGTTGACGCAGCCCGCACTGGCCCAACTCGGGCCGCTCGTGCTGGATCAGGGCCCGAAACCCACTCGCTAAACCAGCGATCCGGCCTCATGGCCGGCGCATCCGCTGCCGATGCTGACGCGATGAGCACGCGGCCTGGGCTCGACGCTGTACCGCGCTCATCTCGCTTCTGGGTGGGCACGGTCTTCGCGGCCGTCGCTGTGAGCGCTCTCGTCGTATTCGCAAGCGGCCTTGGCATCGACTATCTCTCGCCCTCGTGCGTGACGCAGCTCTGCGACGACCCGGGAGCTTCGATCCAGGCGCTCGCGCGGCTGGACTTCTCGACCTTCTTCGCCCAGCAGCCGCCCATGGGTTCATTCTCGCTGCTGCTGCGCGCGCCGTTCGCCGGGGTAGCCGACCTCCTCGGGGGCAATGACCTGCTGGCCTACCGCCTCGGGGCCTTCGCCTGCGTGCTGACCGCCGGGTTGCTCGCCGTCCACCTGGCGCAGGCGATGGCGCGCCGGGGCAGCCCATGGATGCTGTGCGTGCTCGTGCCTGGCGCTGTCGTGATCAACCCCCTCACCTACCAGGCGCTTCGCTATGGGCACCCCGAGGAGATCCTGGGCGCGGCCCTGTGTGTCGCCGCGGTGCTGGCCGCCGGTCGCCGCCGTCTCCTGGGCGCGGGGCTGGTGCTCGGCGCGGCGCTGGCCACCAAGCAGTGGGCGCTGCTGGCGGTCGTGCCCGTCCTCGTGGCGGCGCCGACCGGCGGGCGCGTGCGGGTGGCGCTGGTCGCTGTGGGCATGGCCGCCGTGCTCACCTTGCCGATGCTCGTCGGCAACCCGCAACGCTTCGACGCCGCCCAGCAGCGGGTCAGCGTGTCTGACCAATTCGAGCACACGGTGACGGCCACGAACCTATGGTGGCCCATCTCCTCAGCCTCCGCCGGTGAGGGCACGAGCGTGAGCGGGCGTCAAGCCAGGCTCGTTCAGTACTCGCTGCCCGCGTCGGTCGGGCGCCTGACCCATCCCATCGTGGCGATCATCGCGATCGGCGTCACCCTGCTCTACTTCCGCCGCCGGCGCAGTGACGGCCCCGAGGAGGCTCTCCAGCTCCTGGCCCTCGTGTTCCTGCTGCGATGCGTGCTCGACCCGCTCACCTTCAGCTACCACCACGAGCCGTTTCTCGTCGCCCTGCTGGCCTACGAGGGACTCCGCCGCCGCGTCCCCCTGCTGTCGGCCTTCGCCATCGTGAGCATCCTGGTCATGGACAGGCTGGTGGCTCCCACCGGAGAGCCGGGCTTCATCAACGCCTTCTACCTGACCTGGACGCTGCTGTTGACCGGCGCGCTGGCGTCGTGCGTGTTTGCGCCCGAGCAGGCGCAGCGCATCGCCGGCAGGCTCATCGCGCCCGCTGGCCGCTCGACCCCCTCCCCCGCCGGAGCCCCGTAGCCGCAGGTCTGCAAGTTCGCATTCAGGCCGTCCCCCGCAGGAGGAACCGGGCATATGATGCCGACGGCCCGGAGACACCGGCTCCCTGCTCATGGACACCACGCGTCGCGGCAACTACAACTCCGGCCAGGACTTCGTACTCGAGTACGGGGAGCTGCGCTTCACCTTCAACGAGCGCGACTTCAGCGAGCGCTGCGAGCAGGCGGCGCTGAAGGTGGGCTTCGTCGACGGCCAGCTCAACGAGCCCGAGCTGGAGGACCTCGTCAACCTGGTGGTGAACGGCGAGGTCCACGATCCCGCGTCAGCGCTCGGCGAGCACGTCAACGACTGCTGGCCCGACCTCGTTGGCCCAGCGGAGCGCTCGCTGGTGCACTGGCTGCGGCGGCTCGTGTTCCGCAGCGCGTGGCTGGACCAGCGCGTCCTCGAGGGCGAGCTCGACGTCGCCTACGACGAGGACACCATGACGTTCGCCTACATCCAGCCGGAGCGAAACGACGAGCCGATCGAGCTCGCACCCGAGCCCTCGTGGGACCGCGTGGCCTACGTGCCGCGCTGAGCCCGCGTCATCCGCCCACGGCCTGTCCGGAGACCTCCGCCCGCGCCGTCGCGATCGCCTCGGCGCCGGCTTCCCCGACGAGCAGCTCGGGACGCAGGACCCCGCTCGCGCGGAGGTCCAGGGCCGGATAGCGCCGGGCGCCGGCCAGCTTCTCATCGAGGGCGATCACCGTGGTCTCCCCCCCCACTGGCGTGCGTGCGGTACCCACGATCGTCAGCGACCCCCCGTCGACGATCGTCCGCGCCGCGCCCAGCGCCCGGCGCGCGGCGGTGGGGCTGAGCGCGTCGAGGGTGTCCACGAGCAGCACGACGTGAGCGCCGCGGGCCGCACGGCGGCGCGCCTGCTCGATGGCGCCCTCGATGGCCTGCGTCTGCGCGTCAGACGAAGCGGCGAAGCTCACCGCCGCCGCCGGCGCTGCCGGCCCGGCCCGCCACACGCCGACCTCCTCTGGGCGCACCCCGGCGAGCACCACCGTCAACTCATACGCGCCGTCCCCGTCGGCGTTGACGGCAAGGGCGCCGGCCAGCCGTAGCAGCGCCTCGGTCTTCCCCGAGCGCTCGACCCCGACGATCGTGGCCCGCGAGCCGCGACCGAACGGCGTCAACCACTCGATGGCCCGAACCGTCAGATCCTCGGACCCCAGCGCCAGGCGCTCGTGGGGGAACTCCGCCGGCAGGTCCTCGTAGCGCGTGCCGGCCGCGACCTTGTCTGCGGGCGCGCCGTTGATGGTGTCCACGCGGACGAGCGAGGGATAGCGCTCCGAGCGCCGCGGCGGGCGAACCGGCCCCGTCACGGTGTCGCCGGTCACCAGCTCGCAGCGACGCACCTGCGCGGCCGAGACGTAGACGTCGTCGTCGGAGGGATCGGGCGGCGACACGCGCACGAAGCCCGACCCGTTGCCCAGGAGGTCGACCACGCCCTCGACCGGCGGTGTCTCCGGTGCCGAGCCCTCGTCGGGCTCGTCACCGTCGTCGCGGCCGCCCCGTGAACCGCGGTCGCGCTCGCGCTCCCTGCCGCGCCCGCGACCTCCGCGGCGCGAGCGCGAGCGCGCGGGGCGCTCGTCTGATTCGGCGCTCTCGGCGGCGGCGGCGTCCGCCGCGGGCTCCGCGGGCTCCGCCGGCTTGGCCGCCGGGGCACTGTCACCACCCTGACGCACCAGGATGGCGTCCACGAGCTCGGCCTTGCGCAGGCGGCGATACCCGTCGATGGTCAGCTCGGAGGCGATCACGTACAGGTCGGCGAGTGGGCTCGCCTCGAGCGACTCCCGGTCAAGCACTGACATCGTGGTCCTTTCGATCGTGGTCGGTGGGCGCCCGGTGGCGTCGGATCAGCCGCCGGCGACCAGCGCCTTCACTCGGCGCGGGGCCGCACAGTAGTCGATGGGCCCGTCGGTGACCCGGGGGCGTGGGCCGGCTCCCGGCGCAGCTCCGGCGCCAGGCGCAAGTCGGCGTCGACTTCGACTTCGCCTCGCAGCGCGGCGCGCACCATCAGGAAGTCCGCCACCTCGGCCACGTCATGCACTCGCAGGATGTGCGCGCCCGCGTCGACTCCATGGGCCACAGCCGCAAGCGTGCCGGCCAGGCGCTCACGCGGGCGCCGGCGGATGAGCGCGCCCACGAAGTCCTTGCGCGAGACCGCGAGCAGCAGCGGCCGCCCGAGCTCGTGCAGGGTGGCGAGCGCCCGCAGGGCGTCCACCGTCTGGGCCGGGCTCTTGCCGAAGTCGGGTCCGGGATCGAGCAGCAGCTGCTCGGGGTCCACGCCGTGGGCCTCGGCAGCCTCCATGCGCTGCGCCAGGAAGGCCCCCACCTCGCGCCCGACGGACTCGTAGGGATGGTCGAGCACCTTGTGCTTGGGAGCCCCCTGCGTGTGCACGAGGATCAGCGCTGCGCCGGTGCGGGCGCATACGTCCGCCACTCCCGGGTCGCGCAGGCCGCTCACGTCGTTGACCATGACGGCGCCGGCCGCCACCGCGGCCTCCGCGACCGCAGGCTTGTAGGTGTCCACCGACACGACCACGCCCGTCTCCGCTGCGACGCGCTCGATCACCGGCACCACCCGCGCTACCTCCTCGCCGGCCGTGACGGGTGGACGGTCGGTCACCGCGGACTCGCCGCCGACGTCGATCAGCTCCGCGCCCGCCGCCACCAGCTCGTGGGCCAGCGCGACCTGCCGGCTCGCGTCCGGATGGCGTCCGCCGTCTGAGAAGGAGTCGGGTGAGGCGTTGACCACGCCCATCAGGCGCGGTCGAGCGTCGAGGGTCAGGATGCGACCACACGCCCGCAGCCGGCGCGACGGCGCCGTCATGCCGGGAGGATCCCCTCGCGGGCCGCGGCCTCGAGAAAGCGCCCGACCTCGCGGCGTTGCGCCGCCTCATCCCATCCCAGCTCCCCGCCCAGGGCGCGCGCGGCCGCCGTGAGGGCGGTGCCGGCCGGATCGCACAGGTCTCGCGCGGCGACGACGCCCAACCGGGTTCGGCGCAGGAGAACGTCCGCGAGCGCCCCGGCCTGCTCGCGCCGCGCAGCGAACACGAGCTCGGCGAGCAGGTCCGGGCGACCGGGGACGACCGGGCCGGCCAGCTCTGAGCACTCGCCGGCGACCTCGAGCACGGCGTGCGCCGCGTAGCCATAGCGCGCCGCCAGAGCGGGGTAGGACTCGTCGGGCACCCCCTCGACCCGCGCAAGCTCCTCTGAGGCCACCGCCTGGCCAAGCGGGATCTCCTGCGTGCGGCAGGGCGCCTCCCGGGCCTCGCGCTCCACCAGCCGATCGACCGCGAGCTTGGCCATGCGCCGCCAGGTGGTGAGCTTGCCACCGGTGATCGTGACCAGGCCGCTCGAGGTCTCATACAGCTCCGCCTTGCGCGAGATGTCCACCGACTTCTTGGGGTCGCCGATCGCGATGAGCGGTCGCACGCCGGCATGCGCGCCGGTGATGTCCACCCGCGTGAGCTCGGTGGCGAAGAACTCGTTGACCGCTGAGAGCAGGTAGTCGACGTCCTCGGCGGCGGGGCTGACGGCGTCGATGTCCCCGTCGTAGTCGGTGTCGGTCGTCCCGATCAGCGTCCGGCCGAGCCACGGCAGCGCGAAGATCGTGCGCCCGGCGCCGGCCGGCACGATGACCCCGGCGGCGAGCGGCAGCGTCTCATGTGCCAGCGTGATGTGGGTGCCGCGGCTGGGGCGGATGACCGGCACCTCGGCCTCGGCGTGGAGCTCCTCGGGGCGCAGGCGGTCCGCCCATACGCCGGTCGCGTTGACCACGTTGGCGGCGCGGACGACGAAGCGCTCGCCACTGTGCGCGTCACTGCAGATCGCGCCCGCCGCGTGCCCCTCCTCCTCGACGAGCTCGATCACCTCGGCTCCGTTGGCGCAAATGGCGCCGAAGCGCTCAGCCTCGCCCAGCACCGTGAGCACGAGGCGGACGTCGTCGGTCTGACAGTCATAGAACAGGTAGCCCGAGGTGGGGTCGCGATGGGCCAGCGCGGGCACGAGCTCGACGACCTCCTCCCCGGGGATCGTGCGGTGGCGATCCGGGCTCCAGTCCGCCCATGGCTCCCCCTCGCTCGCCTCGGCCTTGCGCGCCCGTCGTCCACGCCGGCCACGCCTGTCCATCGAGAGGACGTCATACATGTTCAGCCCCAGGCCCACGATCCGGTTGGGCGCCTGGTGCTCGAAGGCAGGTACCACGAGCGCCAGCGGCACGACCAGGTGGGGCGCCAGCTTGACCAGCAGCTGACGCTCGAGCAGGGCCTCTCGCACCAGCCCCACGTCGAACTTCTGGAGGTAGCGCAGGCCCCCGTGCACGAGCTTGCTCGACCGGCTGCTCGTGCCTGCGGCGAAGTCGGTCTTCTCGACCAGGCCGACGCTGTAGCCGCGCGCAGCCGCATCCAGGGCCACTCCCGCCCCCGTGATGCCTCCGCCGATCACGAGCACGTCGAAGTCGTCGCTGGAGAGCGTGGCGATGGCCTGATCCCGGGCGATCATCTCGTGGCAGAGGCTATATCTGCGCTTCCTAGCGCCTGTGAAATCCCTGCGTGCAGCCATTTCCGCGCGCCGGCCAGTAGCGTTTTGGGCGAGATGGACGTTCGCCCAGCCACCCCCGCGGACTTCGATGCCGTGACCCGACTGCTCGAGCACCTGGGCCGGCCCGCGATCACGCCGCGCACCCGGACCGAGGCCAAGGAGATCTACTGCGAGCAGCTCGCCGATCCCAACACCGAGCACATCGTGGCCGTGACCCCGCGCAACAGAGTCGTCGGCTTCTGCTCTCTTCACTTCCGCAGCCGCCTCAACCAGACCGACCCACAAGCGTGGATCCCTGACCTGATCGTGAACGCGCACGACCGCGGCAGCGGCGTCGCGCGCAGCCTGCTCGGCGAGGCAGAGCGCCGGGCGCGGGACCGCGGGTGCACCGACGTCACGCTGGAGTCGAGCTTTGCCCGCAAGGAGGCGCACCTGCTCTACGTGGGCGCCGGGATGCAGGAGACGGGCA
>JBBSIW010000107.1:0-7407 GCA_038231895.1 Solirubrobacterales bacterium
CGTCCTTGAACTTGCCCTGGGTCTGGATGTTCGTGACGACGCCGACGCGCGAGCGACCCTCCGGCGTCGCGCGGGGGTCGGGACGGTCCTCGACGTGGTCGGGCTCGGCTTCGAGCGCCGCGTCGGCGAGGGGCGCCGCCACGCGCAGGAGTCCACGCCGCACCGCGGCCTCGACCTCCTCCCACGCCGCCCCGGGCGCGGGCTCGAACTCGATCACGAGGTTGTGCGTGGAGGCGAGCGGCGAGAGTGGCGCCACCGGCCCCGACATGTCGATCACCGCCTCCTGGGCGCGCGGCAGGTGCCCCGCGGCAAGCACGGCGGCGCCGCGCAGCACGTGGGTCTCACCGCGGCCCGGTGGCAGGGCCGGACCAAGAAAGCCGGGAAAGACCCCTCCGCCACCGGGCCCTTTCGAGCATGGCTGGACGGCATCGAGCGCGCCGACGATCCGCGCCGACTCACCGGGAGAGGCACACGCGAGCCGCACATCGGCGAGCGCGGGGTCCCGCACCAGGGAGCAGGCAGCCTCGTGCGCGACGGTCAGTCGGCCGGACTCGTAGCTCGTGCGCTCGCCGAGTGCGAGCTCGCGCACGTCGTGAACCAGGCGACGCAGACCCGGAGCTGGCTCCGCTGGGCTCATGGCGAAAATCTACACCCAGACTCCCAGCCGTAGGGGAGACTTTCAGGGTGACCGAACCGCACGCGTACCCTGATCGACGTGTTCGAGCCGGGCAGCACGAACCCGCGACAGCGGGATCGCCGCCATGAAAGCGTTCCTCGGTCGTAGCCTCGCCGACTGACACCGCACGAACCGCACCCGTCCGGCTGTGGGTCAGTTTGGGCCTTGACTCCGTGTCTACTCGAACAGCTACGTCGAGCGCCAGAACCTCACGATGCGGATGGGGATGCGCCGCTTCACCCGCCTGACCAACGCATTCTCAAAGAAGGTCGAGAACCTTGCCAACGCCGTGGCCCTGCACTACATGCACTACAAGTTCACGCGGGTCCATCAGACGCTCAAGACGACCCCCGCCGTGGCCGCTGGGGTCGCGGACCACAAGTGGTCGCTCTACGAAATCGCGGCCCTTCTAGACGCCTGAGCTCAAGCGGGAACCGGCCTTTGGCCGCTCGGGGAGCCGTGCTCACCCGCCGCCCCGAGTCCGGGGGCATGGGGGCGTACGCCCACCACGCAGTGGTAGCAGGCGTCCGTGTCCGCATCCTGCCGATACCAATCGTGATTGCCGCAGTCCTTCCGGCCCTTAGGAACGCCGTCTGAGACCACGTACGGAAGGTTCGCACGCAGCCACGTTCTGATCCTGTATCGCCCCTTGGATGACCACATACCACCCCCGATCATATCGAGTGGACGCAAATCCAACGCCGTATTGGACACGTTGCCCATGCCTCTACCGCCGCTTTCGTTGGCGCAGTCCTCGCGCCTTTTCTTCTCGCTGGTACCGCCTTCGCTCGGCTATTGAAAGGCTCTTGTCGTGGGCCTTTCGGCGGATCTCGTCATGGAGCACATCCCGTAGTCCGGTGTCCCGCTGTCTTCCAACTGCAACCATTTGGGGCGCCCTTCGGTCTGTCCGGGCGGCCTGTAGAATGCTCTTTGCCAAGAGTCCACCGTCCCAGATCACCCAGAAGTTTTGACAAAGCCCGCTGGCGCTCACCGGCGGGTTTTGTTTTCGCCCATCGCTCATACTGCTCCGGAGGCCGGACAGATCGGAGACGCCCCCACAGCGGTTACGTCAACCGCCTCCGTACTTTGCGCGGTTCTGGGCGACGATTCAAACTGACCCACTACCCACCCGTCCGGCTCCATCGCACCGATTCAGGGGTGCAGGCTCTCAACGATGTTGGAGAAGTCATCGGTCCACACATCGCCGTCGCTACGCCGGCAGTCGTGCCATCGCAGGTCTGTGGAGGGCGCTCCAAGGTCGCGCTTGCGTTGGGCCATCACCGCCCAGTCCGACCCGACGCCGAGCTGAGCCCGGCAGACCAGGCCGGCATCACTCGCGAGCCGTCCCAATACGGGCTCGAGGTCCGTGTAGACGTTGGAGATGTGGAAGGCGAGCACGCCGCCCGCGCGCAGCCTCGATCGGTACAGCGCGAGCGCCTCCCGGGTGACCAGGTGCGTGGGGATCGCGTCCGAGGTGAAGGCGTCGAGGACGATCAGCCCGTAGCGCCGGCTCGGAGCGCGCGACAGCGACAGGCGGGCGTCACCGAGGACCACGTCGTGGCGGCCCGGGCAGTCGCGCAGAAAGGTGAACAGTCGGGGATCCCGCGCGATGCGCTCCACGAGGGGGTCGATCTCGTAGAAGGTCCAGCGATCGCCCCGCCGCGCATAGCAGGCCATCGTGCCGGTACCCAGTCCAATGACCGCGGCATTCCGCGACATCGCGGGCGCCAGCGTGCCCAGGAACTGCCCCAGGGGCCCGGCGCGCTGGTAGTAGGTGAGCGGCTCGAGCTCCAACCCGGGCCGCAGGCTCTGCGCCCCGTGCTCGGTCGTGCCATGGGTGAGCAGGTGCGTCCCGTCGACCGGCGAGACAGTGACGCGGTAGACCCCGAAGAAGCTGCGCGCCTCATAGAGTTCCCTGTCCTCGCCGCCGATCGAGAGCAGGCCGGCCACGACGATGGCGGCGGCGGCAAGTCCGAAGCGAAGCGGCCGGTGCACGAAGGTCAGCGCGACGCCCGCCACGATGCTCAGTGCTACCGCCTCCTCCAGCTGCAGCGTCTCGCCGCCACCCAGGCTCACGACGTCGCCGACGTAGCTCACAAGCGCCAGCAGCAGCGCGGCCGCTCCGCCCACCGCGACCGGCAACGCGAGGTCCAGGGCGCGCGCGCGCCGGCCGGGTCTGAACCGGTGGCCCTGCCGCGGTAGGCACAGGCAGGCGAGCACGATGGCGATCGGGTACTCGAGCAGCGAGTCGAACAGAGCCGGGGCGGCGATCGCGTTGAACACGCCGCCGAGCGCCCCGCCCACCGCGATCGACAGGTAGAAGCCGGTCAGCGACGTCGCGGCCGGGCGATCCCGTGCCAGCTCTCCGTGGCACACCATCGCCGCGACGAAGAAGACGAGCAGGTGGAAGGGCATGAGGAACAACGGCAGGTCGCGCGCCTCCACCACGAGCTGAATCGCGACCATCAGTGCGAGCGGGGGGAGCGCGAGGACCATCCGCCGGTGCAGCGCCTGGGCGTGCGATCCCCGAGAGAAGACGATGGTGAACGACAGCAGGTAGAGCGAGAGCGGGAGCGCCCAGAACAGCGGGATCGGCGCAATGTCCGTCGTGAGGTACGTGGTGACCCCGAGCATCAGGCTCGATGGCACGAAGCCGAGGAAGGCCCAGCGCAGGCGTCGGGCCGGCGAAGGGTGCGTGTCCTCGGTGCGCGGGGAGGCCCGCGCGGGCCGCTCGGCGGCAGTCTCGGGGGCCGGTCGCGAGCGCCACACCACCACGGCGCAGGCCAGCAGGAGTGCGGCAAGCAGCCCGTAGCCCGCCGACCACGCCCATCCCTGGTCAGCGAGCCGCAGGCCGCGCTCGACCGCCAGAGGGTAGGCGAGCAGGCCGATGATGCTGCCCAGGTTGCTCGCTCGGTAGAGGAAGTACGGGTCGGCGGCCGCGGGATGGTCGGTGTCGGCCAGCCAGCGCTGCAGCAGCGGAGCGGTCGCTGCAAGGACGAAGAAGGGCAGGCCGACCGTCACCGCGAGCAGCCCGAGCAGCTGCGGGACGTGACTGCCCTCCGGCGAGGGGACGAAGCCGTCGGGCACGGCGACGGGCAGCACGAACAGCGGCAGCGCGAGCAGTCCCATGTGCAACGCGGCCTGACGGCGCACGCCCAGCCGCCGCGTGGCCTCGTGCGCGTAGAGGTACGCCGCGAGCAGCGCCAGCTGGAAGAACAGCATCGACGTGTTCCACACGGCCGGCGTGCTGCCGAACAAGGGCAGCACGAACTTCGCGAACATCGGCTGGATCAGGAAGACCAGCGCCGCGCTCACGAACAGCGTCACCGAGAACAGCGACACCACGGCGACCGGACGGGCACGGCCCCGCTGAAGACCCCGCCAGCGCCGGGCCTGCAAACGGACGGTCATGCCAGACGAACTCTAGGGCTCTGGAACCAGCCGCGCGCGTGACGGCCGGCGACCGAGCGATCCGCCGGGGGCCGCCTGGGACGATTCGGCGCCGGAGACAACCGATGTGAAAAGGAGACCTCGATGACACACAAACCCAGCGTGATCGCGGGCGCCGGCGTAGCTGTCGCCGCGCGCGCTCTGTTTCCGCGCGTGCTTCTGCTCAAGTTACGACGCGACGTGCGCCGACTCAACGCCGGTGATTACCAGCCCCTGCTGGCCGGCTACGCCCACGACGCGGTCCTGCACTTCAACGAGGGTCCGCACCGCTGGTCCGGCGAGCACCGAGGAGAGGCAGCGATCGATCGCTTTCTGCGCGACTTCACCGGCGCGGGCCTCCAAGGCGAGATTCGCGCACTCTGGATCGCCGGACCGCCCTGGGCCCTCACGATGGTCGCCCGCTTCGACGACCGCGCGACTGGCCCCGACGGTGCGGAGATCTACGCCAACCGCACCGTCCTCGTGGTGCGAACGCGGTGGGGCAAGATCGTCGATCACGAGGACTTCTACCAGGACACCGGCTGCATCCTCGCGCTCGAGGACAAGCTTCACGAGCTTGGCATCAGACGGGCTCCGAAATAGCGTAGCCCGCCCACGCCAGCCCGACAGCTCAACGCGGGCTCCTCTTAAGCCGGCGGCTCGCGCGGCGCGTAGCGGTGGTGGAGCATCAGTCCATTGCCGTCGGGATCGGAGAGAAACGCCATGTGGCAGACGCCGGTATCGAACGTCTCGCCCTCGAAGATCACGCCGCGGGCCTCAAGCGCTGCACGGGCCTGCGCCACGTCGTCCACGTGCAGCGCGATGTGGTTGCGGTTGGGCGCATACTGGAGGCCCATCTTGTCGGGCTCGATGACGCTGAGCGTGACGCTGCCGGTCTCGAACTCGGCGAACGGCTTGCCCTCGATGTACATGGAGCGGGGCAAGCCGAGCGTCTCCCCATAGAAGCTCATGGCGGCGGCAAGGTCGCGCGTGGGCACCGACACGAAGTCGACACCGGAGATCAGGGACGCATCAGCGGACATCGGATCCTCTCAGCGCGTCCCGGTGATTGGTGCCTGAGGCGATTGGAGCTGGTGCTGAGGGGGTGGCGGGCTCGTACCACTGAGTCCCACTGTCGAGCCGAGTGTCGCTGCCGTGAAGAGCCCGACCGTCGCGACCTTCATCCGTCGCGGCGGCAGCCAGGTCGCATGCCGCGTCTGCAGCCACGAGCGAGTACCGCTCGCCCCCGCCATCGCCGCCATCGCACACGCAGCGCACATGGCCTGAAGCATAGTCAGAGAGGACGCCCTCGGTGACGGCTCAGGTGCCGGCGGACGGGCGCCGAATCGCGAACAGCGGGCTGTGGCACTCGGGGCACGACCCCTGCCAGCCGGGGCGACCGTTGGACAGGGTCACCTCCTGCGCGCCGGCGATGGTGACCTTCTGCCCGCAGACGCACCAGCCCTGCGGGCCCTGGTCACTCGTTCCCGGTTCGGTCACGCGGCTCGCAAACACACGACCGCGTTGTGTCCCCCGAACCCGAAGGCATTTGAGATCGCGACCGCTCCGCTCTCCTGCTTCCTCTCGAACGGGCGTGACTCGGGCACGTAGTCGAGGTCCATCCCCTCTTCTCGCTCCTCCCAGCCGACCGTCGGCGGCGTTACGCCTTCGCGCAGGGCGAGCAGGGTCAGGACCGCTTCCACTGCGCCGGCGGCGCCGAGGAGATGGCCGGTCACCGACTTGGTCGAGGAGACCGGCGTCCGCTTGGCTGCCTCGCCGAGCGCGCGTTCGAGCGCCATGGTCTCCGCGCGGTCGTTCAGCGGCGTCGAGGTGCCGTGGGCGTTGATGTAGTCCAGGTCATCGGGCCCGATGCCAGCAGCCTCGAGCGCTCGGAGTATCGCCCGGGCGGCGCCGCTGCCCTCCGGTTGGGGCGCGGTGATGTGGTGTGCGTCGGAGGTCGCGCCGAAGCCGAGAATCTCGCCTAGCTCGGGCTGGCCGCGCTCCGCTGCGGTCTCCGCATCCTCGAGGACGAGCACGCCGGCGCCTTCGCCCATCACGAACCCGTCGCGGCGTGCGTCGAAAGGGCGAGAGATGCCCGAGGGCGACGTGGCGCCCATGCTGGCAAACGCCGCCTGACCCAGCGACGTCAGGCCCGCTTCCGCGCCCCCGGTCACAACCGCCTCGACCTCGCCCAGGCGTATCAGCCGCGTGGCCTCGCCGATCGCGTCCGAGCCGGCCGCGCACGCCGAGCCGACGCTGTGGGATGGACCCTGCAGCCCGAAGCGCAGCGCGAGCATGCCCGCGCCCGCGTTGGGCATGAGCATGGGGACGACCTGCGGGGGGATGCTCCCGGGGCCTTTGTCGCGCAGGAGATCGTGGGCGTGCTCGATCGTGCCAATTCCGCCCACTCCCGTGCCGATGATGCACCCGACGCGCTCTGGATCGATCGTCGGGCCGTCCTCGAAGCCGGCTTGGGAGAGCGCCTCCTGCGCGGCCGCGACGGTGAGCTGCGTGAACCGATCGGTTCGCCGGACCTCCTTCTTGGAGAGGAAGTCAGTCGCGGTGAACTCGTCGCAGCGGCCCAGGCCGTCCTCGATGCCCGACGTGCCGGCGACCCAGCGATCGAAGCTGGTACGCGCACCCACACCAACCGGCGTAAGTGCGCCGACGCCCGTTACCACCACCCGACGGCTCATCGGTCCCGATCCAGCCCCCAGTCGATGACCAGGGAGCCCCAGGTGAAGCCGGCTCCGAACGCGGCGAGCAGGAGCCGCTGACCCGCGACGAGCGTGCCGTCGCCCTGGGCCTCGGCGAGCGCGATCGGGATCGTGGCCGCGGACGTGTTCGCGTACTCGGCGATGTAGTCGAGCACGCGCTCAGGCGCAAGGCCAAGTCGCTCGCCAACGGCGCGCAGGATGCGGCGGTTTGCCTGGTGGTAGACGAAGAGGTCGACGTCGTCGAGCTCGATGCCCACCACCTCGAGCACCTCGCCTGTCACCTCACTGAGCCGGGCCACGGCGTTCTGGAAGGTCTCGCCACCCTCCATCTGCAGCTTGCTGTCGTCGCGATTCGCATAGATCAGGTGGGCTTGGTTGCCGTCGGCTCGCAGCACGGGATTACTCACGCGACCCGGCGGCTCAGCCGCCGTCATCACGACGGCGCCGGCGCCATCCCCGAAGAGAGCCGCGGTGCGCTTGTCATCCGGGTCGAGATACTGGACGAGCGCGTCGGCGCCGATCACCAGCACGCGCTCCGCCGCGCCGGTCTCGATCTGTCCGCGGGCGACGGCAACCGCCGCAACG
>JBBSIW010000108.1:0-7398 GCA_038231895.1 Solirubrobacterales bacterium
CCCACACGCCGAATAGGACGTGTACTCCCCGCGCTCGAGCGCGACGATCTCCAGCTCGGAGTCGCGCCGTCGTGCGGACGCCGCCGCGCTCATGCCCGCGGCATCGCCACCGATGACGATCAGACGTTCGGCCACGAACGCTTTTTACCGGTCGAGGGCCGCGAACGCGACTCCGGTGGCCACCGCGTAGACCGCATGGTGGAGGGCGTCGATGGCGATCTCCTTCGGCTCGGACTTCCATGGCGGCGGCGCGACCTCGAGCGCGGGCAGCATCACCTGCGCCGAGCCCCATACCGCGGCGAAATGCGCCGTGGCCGCCTTGCCGCCGTCCAGGCCGGCGACCTGCAGCAGCCCGCGCACCGCGCCCCACGACGTACACGGGCGACCCCCCATCCTCACGGTAGACGCCATGAACGCCGACAAACAGCTCCATCTCCGCGACCGCGTCCAGCCCCGCCAAATGGCCCTCCGGCAGCCACTCCCGCGCCTCGGACGGCAACAAGAACGCCTGCTGCCGATCCACAGTCATGAGGTTCTAAGGCATCCACACCGAACGGGACCCCGGTCCTGCGTGACCGCCTCGACGAAAGAGCAGTAGCCACGACGCTACCCGCACGGATGATCGCTTGCGGCGCGGAGCAGTCACGCCGCGACGGCGGTCGTTCATGATCGCAAGGCCGGGATTGAGTCGCCAGCGCCCGTCAATGCCTCGCGGGCTGCCGGCGTCCGTTGTTATGGCCTGGAGCCTCGGTCAGTTGCTGGTTCGCGACGAGATCGGGGCCTCGGCCGCCAAGCAGAAATGGTAGAGCAATGTAGCTGTTAGAGTCGCCCGCATGACGCTACATGCGGGAGGCTATGAGGTTGGGGTCCGGGAGCTTCACGACCGCCTGAGCGAGCATCTCGAGCGGGTCGAGCAGGGCGCCGAGGTGGTTGTTACGCGCCGCGGCCGAGCGATCGCCCGACTGTCTGCCATCGACGGCGAGGATTCTCTTGAGGACCTCGTGCGACGCGGTCTCGTCACGCCGCCGGGCCGACCGCGTCGCGCGCGGCGGGCGCGCGTGAAGGCGCTGGGCTCGGTCACTGACCTGATCGGTGAGCAGCGCCGCTGATCCTCTACTTCGACACCTCGGCGCTCGTCAAGCTCGTGATCGTCGAGGACGGCTCCGAGCTGGTGTCGGAGCTCTGGGGCACCCGCCACCAGGCCGCGTCCAGCATCCTGTCCTACCCCGAAGGTCGCGCCGCGCTCGCGGCGGCGACCCGCGCCGGACGTCTGAGCGCGAACGGGCACGGCCGAGCGCGCGATGAGTTCAAGTCCTTGGGAAACGAGCTGCTGCTCGTCGGAATCGACGCGCCGCTGGCGCGTCAAGCAGGACAGCTTGCAGAGGAGCTTGCGCTGCGCGGTTACGACGCCGTACATCTCGCGAGCGCGCTGGCTGTGGGAAGCGCCACCACGCTCGTAACCTGGGATGAGGATCTCAGGCGTGCCGCGACCCGGAGCGGGTGCGCCGTGGCCCCCGCGCACACATCCTCTCCACCGGCCGATAATGTGTGACCGTGCTCCGTCCGAGGCGGCTCCGGGTCAGCCACCCGCGAGCGCCGTCGCGATTGCAGTGGCGGGCACGGCTCCGGCCCTGAGCACCGACCATTCGCCCGCGTGCTCGTAGTGCCGAAGGTCAAGGACGGTCGAGGGGGCTCCGGGCAGCTCGCCACCGTCGAGAACGAGATCGACGCCGCGACGGATCTGAAGCGAGATCTCGTCGACGCGGCGAGGATCGGGGCCGCCGGATCGATTGGCGCTGGACTGGAGCACCGGCCAGGGCAACGCGGCGAGCGGCGACAGGGCGCCGGTGAGCCGCGGGACCCGAAGGCCCAGGGTGCCCGGATCGGGGCCGCCGGCCAGCGGAAACCGTGCGGCCGGATCGGGCAGAAGGACGGTCACCCCCCCGGGGAGCAGCCGCCCGAGCGCATCGGCGGTCTGCGGGCCCAGCTCGGGCAGCGCCGCCAGAGCTTCGCCCAAGGCGAAGAACATGACCGCAGCCGGCTTGGCGGCCGGGCGGCCCTTCAACGCGTACAGCCGACGGACCGCTCCGTCGGCGTGCGGGTCGCACGCGAGGCCGTACACGGTATCGGCGGGAAACACCGCGACCCCGCCCTCGCACATGCAGTGGGCGAACGCCTCGACCTCCCGCGCGGTCACGTCCGCCGGCCCACCACCACGCGGTCGATCCCCGCGAGGTCGCGCCTCACCTCGATTCGCCCGAAGCCCGCCGCCGTGAGCATTCCGCGCACTGCAGCCGCCTGGCCGGCACCGACCTCGAGCGCTGCGAAGGCCAAGCCTTCGAGTTGCCCGCACAGGCGACGCAGCAGCGCGAGCCCGTCGGGGCCGGCGTCCAGAGCCGACCGCGGCTCGTAACGCGAAACCTCCGGCATGAGCGCCTCGAGCTCAGGCTCCGCGACATAGGGCAGATTGGCCAGGACCCCATCAAAGGAGCCGCTCACGCCGGCGAGCAGGTCGAACTCGCGCCAGCACACCTTCAACCCGAGACGTCGAGCATTGCTTCGGGCCACTGCCAGCGCCTCGGCGCTGAGATCGGTGCCGGTGACATCGAGATCGGTGCGCTCGTGCTTGATCGCCAGGGCGACCGCGCCGCTTCCGGTTCCCACGTCGACGACGCGGGCGCCGTGCCCCAGCTCGAGAGCGGCCTCCACCAGCAACTCTGTCTCGGGCCGTGGGACGAGCACCCGCCGGTCCACGCACAGCTCGATGTGGCGAAACCAGCGCCGCCCGAGGATGTAGGCCACCGGCTCGCGGGCGCGGCGGCGCGCCACCAGCCTCGCGAAGCGCTCGCGCTGACCCTGGCCGAGTGGCCGATCGGGGTCCAGGTACAACCCCGCACGGAGCTCGCCCAGGGCCTCGGCCAGGAGCAGCTCGGCGTCGAGGCGGGGCGTGTCGCACCCGGACTCGGCGAGGGCTCGCTCTGCCTCGCCGAGCACCGAGCGGACATGCACGGGCGCGACGGCTCCGATCGTGCTCATGTCTGGGCGGCCTGTTCCTCGAGGCGCCGGCGGCGCTCGTCGGCCTGGAGCGCTCCGGTGAGCTCGTCGAGCTCGCCGCCGAGGAGGGCCTCGAGATTGTGCGCGGTGAGCTTGATCCGATGGTCGGTGACACGGCCCTGGGGGAAGTTGTAGGTGCGGATCTTCTCGGCGCGCTCACCGGTCCCCACCTGTGCGCGGCGATCGGCTGCCAGCTCCGCCTGCTGCTCGGCCAGCGCCTGCTCGTAGAGGCGCGCGCGCAGTACCCGCATCGCCTTGTCGCGATTTTGCAGCTGGGACTTCTCGTCCTGCATCGAGACGACGATCCCGCTGGGCTTGTGGGTGATCCGCACCGCGGAGTCGGTGGTGTTCACCGACTGTCCGCCGGGCCCGGAAGATCGGTAGACGTCGATCTGGAGGTCGGCCTCGGACACGTCCACGTCGACCTCCTCGGCCTCGGGCAGCACCGCCACGGTGGCGGTCGAGGTGTGGATGCGCCCCTGCGACTCGGTCTCGGGAACGCGTTGCACCCGGTGCGTTCCGCCTTCGTACTTGAACACGGAGTAGGCGCCGTCCCCCTTGATCGCGAAGGTGTAGGCGCCATCGCCGATCGAGAGCGGCTCGGTGGCAAAGGCCCGGCGCTCGGCGTACTTGGTCAGCATGCGGTAGAGGTCCCCGGCCCAGTTCCCGGCCTCCTCCCCCCCGGTTCCGGCCCGCAGCTCGACGATCACGTTCTTGTCGTCGCTGGGGTCGCGCTCGACCATGGCCAGGCGGATCTCGTCCTCGAGCGCCACGATGCGCTCCTGGGCGGACGCGAGCAGCTCGCGCACCTCGGGATCGTCGCCGTCCTCGCTGAGCAGCTCCCGGGCGCCGGCTGTGTCGTCGGCGGCCCGGCGCCAATCCGCGGCCAAACGGGCGGGCACGCCGAGCTCGCCATACTCGCGGCCCACGCGCACGTAACGCTCGCGGTCGGCGATCACCTCGGGATCGGACATCTCACGCTCCAGCTCTTCGAAGCGCGCCTCGATCTGCTCGACCAGCTTCTCGATCATGGCTGCCAGCGAGTCTAGGCGGCCCGCTGGCCGCCAGCATCGAGCGGCGTCAGGCTACGACCTCGACCCCGACGAGGTCCTCAGCGCTGGCCTCGCCCGGGCGCTCCACGGCGAGCACCGCTTCGAGAGCGGCGATCGCCACGGCGAGCTCAGCGTGGTCGGGTTCGCGGGTGGTCAGCTTTTGCAGCTGCAGGCCCGGCCACATCACGGCGCGCACCCAGGCCTTGCGCCGGTTGCGGCCCGCCCACTTGATGATCTCGAAGGAGATCCCGGCGATGAGCGGCACGCCGAGGATGCGCGAGGCGAGCAGCAGGTACCACGCCGGAAGGCCGATCGGGGCGAAGGTGAAGATGGCGACGATCATCACGATGAGCAGGAAGCTCGTCCCGCAGCGCGGGTGCAGGCGCGAGTAGCGCGCGGCGTTGGCGGGAGTCAGAGGCTGATCGGCCTCGTAGCAGGCGATCGTCTTGTGCTCGGCCCCGTGGTACTCGAACACGCGCCGCAGGTCGCGCAGGCGGGAGAGCAGCAATAGATAGCCGAGGAAGATGGCCGTGCGCACGATCCCCTCCACCAGCCAGAACAGCAGCGACGAGTGCAGCGAGTCCTTGATCAGGCTCGTGAGCCCCACCGGCACCACGAAGAACAGGCCGATGGACATCACGAGCGCGACGACCACCGTCCCCGCCCAGGCACCGCCCGAGATCGGCTCCTCCTCCTCGGGCAGTTGGGCATTGGCCGAGATACCCAGCGCCTTGAACCCGATCTTCAGCGACTCCGCGAGGGCCACCACGCCGCGGATCACCGGCAGCCGGAGAGCGCGGTGCTTCTTGGTCCACGAGACCAGCGGGAACGAAGAGACGTCGATCTCGCCGTGAGACCCCTGCTCGGGGTCGACCTCGCCGCCCTCCCCGCGATCCGAGGCCACTGGCTTGCGCACGGCGACCGCCCAGGTGGACACGCCCCGCATCATCACGCCCTCGAGCAGCGCCTGCCCGCCGACGGGCGCATCGCGCTGGGCCATCAAGGCGCCGTCTGGCAGCCGCGTCTCTTCAGCGGCGGCCCCGGGGGGCCCCGCGGCCCGCGTCGCCACAGCTACGAGGACGCTGCCTTCTGGCGCTTCGCGGCGCGACGCTGGAAGCGCTCGACACGGCCACCAGAGTCCACGAGCTTTTGGCGGCCCGTGTAGAACGGATGGCAGTTGGAGCAGATCTCGACGTGCATCTCGGGCTTGGTCGAGCGGGTGGTGAATTCGTTGCCGCACGTGCAGGTCACGTGGGCTTCGACGTACTCGGGATGTATTCCGGTCTTCATACGTCCAGTGTAGCTTGGCCGCCGCTCAGCCCAGCGGGCAGGGCAACGTCAGCGTGTCGTCGGCCTCGTCGATGCGGTTGCGCGCATCAACCACGGCGACGACCGGGGTCCCTGGAGCGCAGCGCGGGCCGCGGAACGAGACGACCTGCTTGGCGCCGGCGGCGAGCGCGGCGAGCGTCTGTGTCGGCGGGACGACAGCCCCGTTGACGTTGAGCGAGACGTCGAAGCCGGTGGCAGCGGTGCGGCCATCGTTGCGCACGGTGACCTGATAGACGGCGCTTCCGTTGGGCTGGGGCGATCCTGTGATCCGCCCGATCCGCACGTTGGGCCGCAGGTCGGGCTGCAGGCACAGCCGCGTCAGCCGCGTTGACCTGGCAAACACACGGCCTTTCGCGCTGATCCAGCGAAAGCTCACGACGGCGCGGTAGGCCGCGGGCGCTGACAGGTTGGCCACCTTCTGACGGAAGCGAAAGCGCCGCACCCGGCGGTTTGCTGGGTTCCACACGCCCAGGCCCGGAGCGGCGACGTACTTGAATTCAGGCCCGCCCTTGTCGCGCCGGAACAGATCGAAGCGCATCTGCATGCGATCGCTGCCCTGGCGCAGGGAGCGCATCGTGGCGCTGAACGTCGCGAAGCGCTCCGTGGAGGCCAGTGCGGCGTGACAGCGATCCACGGCGGTCGTGGCTCGGGGCGCCTGCCCGGAGGCAAGCGGTACGACGACGATCGCGATTAGCGCGCAAGTCAGGCAGATGAGAAGGAGGCGCCTCATGATGTGATCCCTTAACAACGTACGGAGCCCATGGTTGCGCCCTCTTCCCCACACTGGCTCGACCCCGGGTCAGGTGATGGTGTACAGCGGTCCGTCTCCGCCCTCGGGCGGGGTCAGGCGACCCCCCTTGGCGGTGATCGCACCGCACTGCACGCAATTGGTGTAGTTGACGATCACGTCGACATCGCCCTCCGCGGGCGCGTCGTCGGGCACTTCGTAGACGCCCGCCGGGCACATCCACTGCCACATCTCGCCCACCTCGCGCGGAACCGTCTGGCGCACGCGGAGATGATTCGGCGCGTCATCGCGAGTCGAATTGCCGCTCACGTAGACGCTCGAGAGCTTGTCGAAGGTGTACTTGCCATCGGGCTTGGGGTAGGCGTCCTTCTTGTCGCCGAGGAACACCGGCTGCTCCGCGTCGCGGTGGTTGCGCCAACGTCCCCCGGGGAAGCGGCCCTTGGTCAGAACCATGGCGTTCGTGATCGCGCCCCCGGCGAAGAACCCGCGCCCGAACGGCTGCTTCATGTTGCGTGACTCGTAGAGGTCCTCGCCGATCTCGGAGTCCTCGACGCGCTGCTCGTAGGCCTTGAAGTTCGTGGAACCCGACTTCAGTGCCTCGTAGATCGCCTCCGCTGCCAGGATCCCGGACCTGATGGCGTAGTGGATGCCCTTGAGTCGGGGCACGTTGACCATCCCAGCGCCGTCCCCGCATAGCGCCAAACCGGGTGCAGTGAGCTTGGGCATCGCCCAGTAGCCGCCCTCGGGAATGGCCTTCGCCCCCCAGCTCACGCGCTTGCCGCCCTCGAGGACGTTGCGCACCAGCTTGCTGGTCTTGAACTGCTGGAGCAGATCGTGCACGGACAACGTGGCGTCCGCGTAGTCGAGGCCGACCACGAAGCCGACCGACACTCGGTCCTCTCCCATCGGATACATCCAGGATCCGCCGAACTCGTGGTACTTGGCGCCGTAGCGCAGGGGCCAGCCCAGCGTGTGGATCACGCGGTCCAGCGGCTGGGCCACCTCCCAGACCTCCTTCACCCCGAGCGCCCACACCTGCGGCTCGCGGCTCGCGGCGAGGTCGAACTCGCGGATCGCCGCGCCGGTCAGGTGCCCCCAGGTGCCTTCTGCGAGCACGGTCGCCTGGGCCACGAGATCAGAGCCGGGCTCGAAGTTCGAGAGCTCCTGGCCGGCCCTGTCCCGGCCCTTGTCGCCTGACCCCACGCCGCGGACGAC
>JBBSIW010000109.1:0-7370 GCA_038231895.1 Solirubrobacterales bacterium
CTGCGCCGTCTATTGAGCCTCAAGGACGAGGCACACTACGGGTTGCTCGATGTTGGCGGTCAGGATCTCCAGGCGGCGCTGCGTCAGGCCAAGGTCTCGTCGACTTCGCCGCTGCCGTGCTGCGGCGATGAATCGCTCCTCGCCCGACCGCAAGGGCTTAGCGCCGCGGGAAGATGCCGGTGGTTTCGCAGTGAGACGGCGTCACTGCTCAGCGACAAAGCTGAGTCTCTGTGTCAGTGGACCAGCGGAGTCGAGGTCGACGCCGACGATGCGCCTGAGGTGCTCGGCGACTCGCTGGTCCTGGACGAGCTGCTGACTCACCGCGATCGTGGCCTTGGAGATCGCCTGCAGGTCCGTGATCTCCGGGTTGAACCCGACTGAGAGCAGATAGATGTCAAGGCGCGGGTGGCGGTGGTCGGCTGGCTCGGTGAACCTCTCCGGGAACCGACGCCTCAGACGCTCGTACTGCGCGGGGGTTGCCAGATGTGCGACTGCCGCGAGCGCTTGCACGAGAGCGGCGAAGTGATCCTTGTCGGTCTGGTTGCTTCCCCGTTTGGTCACCTTGACCTCGCCGATGATTGGCGTGCGGTCGTGGCGGTTGGCCAGCAGGAGGTCCGGGAGCAGGGATCGGCCGGCTTTCCCGGCGCCGTTGGGTTTATCCCAGGTTGCGTCGCCGGTCGTTCTGAGCACGGAGACCTCGCGCTCCACGTAGACGTAGCTGAGGTCTGGCCGCCGCCTATCGACGTCGCCACCGTCGGCATCGAAGATCGCTGAGGCGACCGTGTCGGTGTCGACGAGCACTGACGGGCTGGCCGGTAGGGGCTTTCGTGTTGAGGTTGGCAGGAAGTGCTCATCAGGGTTTGCGTAGCCAGCGGCGAACTCGGCGACGCTCTCGCTGAACGCTTCTGCCAAGGGCACCGGATCCGCAGCAAGTGCTTGGGCTTCCTGTCGGCGCTCAGCGCGGGACCACGACCGAACCTGCCGGTGCAGGTCGAGGATCTTGGTGTACGGGATGACTCGGCCCATGGAGAGTCAGATTCTCCACCATTCACCATCGGGGTGCAATTCGACGCGTTCGAACAGCTCGGGGAAGCGCTCCGGTGCCGCGGTATGGATCGGGACGATGCGGTGGGCGTCGATCGCGCGGGCGAGGCGCTGGAGATCGGCGACGGTCGCGTGCCCCGAGGCGTGCACGATGGAAGCGGGATGCCGTGGCGTTCAAGCCAACCGCGCAGCTCATGTCCGGCGTCGTCCTCAAGGTAGCCAGGCCACATCGACCACACCGCGTGGGCGCCGGCGAGACAAGCGGCGCGCTCAAGGTCTCCAGCCATGGACCCGCGGAACGTCATCACGAGGTGATCCGCTTGGGCGGCGAGCTGCTCGAGGTAGACACGGGTGCGCGCGGATTCGTTCGGTGCGCTCGAACTCCTCGGCGCGCTTGACCCGGATGCGCTGCGAGAGCGGAACGAAAACACGAACCCCTTCCCAATCGGCCTGTGGGATCGTGTCGTAGCCGGTCGCGGCGATGATCGTCGCCGCGTATAGGTCCAGCACGAGCACGCGGCCCGAACGCTTCGCTGCGCGATGTAGCGTCACGAGCCGGTCGATGTTCTGCGGGGAGTAAGCGGCGAGCACGATGCCGTCAACCGCCTTGAAGAGCTCGACGCAGCGGGCTTCTACGTCGGCGTCGCTCACTGACGGTCGAGGGCCCCCCTGCTCGCGTCCTACGTGCGTGCCCTCCAAGAGCAGCACGTCGACATCCGCTGGCGGCTGGCGCACGAGCGCCTCGAAACGACCCGCCTTTCGTCCATGAGCGCGGACGTCCCCCGTGTAGAGGAGACGGCGACCGCCAGCCTCAACGAGCAGTGTGTAGGCGTCGAAGGCGCTGTGATCAGGTACGGCGTGACTCGATACGGGTCGAGGTCGAGCGGCTCGCGGTCGCGTAGGTACCCCCCCGGCTTGAGCGCCGCGCCTGCCGCGCCGAAGAAGCGAGCCTCATTGAGGATCCGCGCGCTTGCCTCGCCGATGAACACCGGCACGCTCGGGTGAACCTGCTCGGCGAGCCCATAGTGGTCCGGGTGGCCATGGCTGATCACGAGCCCCGTGATCGCTTCATCGCCGGCGCCCAGGCCGTCGATCGCCGGCAGCGGCACGTCGGCGTGAAGGTCGGCGTTCAGCGGACGCCCGACGTCGACAACGAGCCGGGGGCCGTCGTGTTCGAGCTCAACGCAAAATCCCGCCGACCTCTCGCGCGCCGCGATGAATCCTGGCCCTCATCGCCTTGCGGCGTGACGCGGCTGCGCCCGCCACTCGTGGCGCCCGCAGCCACCATGGGTCGGCTCAAACTGGACCGTCTGTGGACTCGTGACCTCGAAGCCGGCTTGCCAGGTGGCCGCTGCTTGAGTCACGCCCGCGCCGCGAGCTGGCCGCAGGCGGCGTCGATGTCGCGGCCCCGCGTGAGACGGACGGTCGCGCGCAGGCCGCGGTCCTCGAGCACGCCTTTGAAGGCGGCGATCGCCTGGCGGCCGGAGCCCGCATAGGCGCCGGTCGGGTTGTAGGGGATGAGGTTGACCTTGAACACCCGCGGATCGAGCACGGCGGCCAGAGCAAGCGCCTGCTCGTAGCGGTCGTTGACGCCCGCGAGCATCACGTACTCGACGAACACCGGCCGGCGCTTACGCTCGTGGTGGGCGCGGCAGGCCGTGAGCACCTCGGCGAGCGGGAAGCGGTCGTTGACGGGCATGAGCTGGGAGCGCAGGGCCTCGTCGGCGGCGTGCAGCGAGAGGGCGAGGCGGAGGGGAAGCGGACTTTCAGTCAGTCGCTCGATGCCCGAGACCCACCCAACCGTCGACACCGTGGTGCGACGATGCGCGATGCCGAGGTCGGGAAGGTGCTCACACGCCGAGAGCACCGCATCGAGGTTGAGCATCGGCTCGCCCATGCCCATGAACACGCAGTGGTCGATCGACTCCACGCGACGGAAGTGCAGCGCCTGCTCCAGGATCTCCGAGTCCGTCAGGTTGCGATGAAAGCGCATCGCGCCGGTGGCGCAGAAGCTGCAGGTCAGCGGGCAGCCGGATTGCGAGGAGACGCAGATCGAGCGCCGCCCGTCGCGGTAGCGCATGAGCACGGCCTCCACGGGATGTCCGTCCCCGGTGCGAAACAGCGCCTTGAGCGTGCCATCGGCCGCGTGCGCCTCGTGCTCGAGCTGCAGGGTGGAGAACGGCACCGACCCGGCCAGCTGCGATCGCAGGGCGCTCGGCAGGTCGGTCATCTCCGCGTAGTCGCCGACACCCCGGGCCAGCCATGCCCACACCTGGCGGGCGCGGTAGTCGGGCTCTCCGGCGCGGGCGAGCGTATGGCGCAGGAGCGCGAGGTCCACGCCTCATATCCTCGCAGCGCATGCGCCTCGCCAAGTACCTCGCGCACGCCGGCGTCGCGTCAAGACGGGCGGCGGAGGAGCTGGTGCGCGCGGGTCGGGTGACGGTGGGCGGCGAGGTGGTGGTGGACCCTGCCCGCGACGTCGACGACGCCAGCGGAGTCGCCCTCGACGGCGGCGCGATCGATGGCGCGGAGGAGCGGGTCGTCTACGCGCTGCACAAGCCCCTCGGCGTGGTCTCGACTGCCCGCGATCCGCAAGGTCGCGCCACGGTCGTCGAGCTCGTTCCGGCGGTGCATCGTCTGTACCCGGTCGGACGACTTGACGCCGACACCAGCGGCCTGTTGTTGCTGTCAAACGACGGCGAGCTCGCCAACCGGCTCACCCATCCGCGCTATGAGGTCCCAAAGGTCTACGTGGCGGTGGTGGAGCACCCGCCGGTGCGCGAAACGGCGCTGCGGGCACTGCGGGAGGGGGTGGAGCTCGACGATGGCCGCACCGCGCCGGCCGGCGCGCGCCGCCTGCGCCCCGACGCGCTCGAGCTCACGATTCACGAGGGCCGCAAGCGCCAGGTCCGGCGCATGTGCGAGGCGGTGGGCCACCCGGTCCGAGAGCTCCAGCGGGTCCGCTTCGGGCCGCTGGCGCTGGGTGACCTGCAACCGGGAGTCGCGCGGCGGCTCACCCGCGCCGAGGTGGAGCGCCTGCGCGAGGCCGGCCGCCGCTAACGTTGCCCCGGCGATGCGGCTGTTCGCGCTGCGAGGCGCCATCTCCGTCGAGAGCAACGACGCCCACTCGATCGTCGAGGCGACCGAGGAGCTCTTGCGCGAGATCATCCAGCGCAACGAGCTGCAGGCCGAGCGGATCGTCAGCTGCCTGTTCACGGCGACCGACGACCTCGACGCCGAGTTCCCGGCGGTGGCGGCGCGCCGGCTGGGGCTCGACAGCGTCCCTCTGCTCTGCGCCCGAGAGATCGGCGTGCCCGGCGCGCTGGCGCAGATCATCCGCATCTTGATGCACTACAACGCGGAGGAGGAGCACCGACCGCGTCACGTCTATCTGGGCCGGGCGCGCATGCTGCGCGAGGACCTCGAGGCTGCGCAGTAGGGGGCGTCGAGGTCGCGGTGGGTCGGTTCACGGACCGTGCACATCCGAAACCCTGACCACCGTGGCGAAAGCACACGATCCAGGGGCCCGGCCGAACCGACCAGCGAAACCGGCACAATAGGTCGATGGCGCTCGAGTTCGCCCGCCGTCTGCGCGACATCCCAACCTATCCCGCGGCCGATGGCTATCAGCTGCCCGACGACGTGGCGATGCTGGCCTCCAACGAGTCTCCGGAACCCCCGCTTCCCGCCGTCATCGAGGCGGTGCGCCGCGTGCTCGAGGGTGTCAATCGCTATCCGGACCCCACCAGCGCTCGCTTGCGGGCTCGACTGGCCGCGGCCTACGAGGTTCCGGCCAACCGGATCGCGATCGGAAACGGCTCGTGCGACATCCTCCTGGCCGCCGGGGAGGCGCTGCTCGAGCCGGGCGCCGAGGTGGTCTACGCGTGGCCGTCGTTCAGCGTCTACCCCCACCTCGCGGCCGCCACCGGCGCGACCGCGGTGACCGTGCCATTGGACGACCACGACCGCCACGATCTGGGCGCCATGGCCGACGCCGTGACGGTCGCCACGCGCTTGGTCCTGGTCTGCAATCCCAACAACCCGACCAGCACGGCGGTCCCCCTGCCCGATATCGAGGCGTTCCTGGCCGCCGTGCCGCGCCATGTCGCCGTGATCGTCGACGAGGCCTATTGCGAGTTCAACCTGCTCCAGGACCCCGACACCTCCATCGACCTGCTCGCCCGCTACCCCAACCTCGCCCTCCTTCGCACCTTCTCCAAGGTCCACGGGCTGTGCGGCCTGCGGATCGGCTTCGCGCTGTGCGGCTCCGAGGAGTTCCGCCGAGCCGTCGACCAGGTTCGCCAGCCCTTCTTCTGCAACGCCGCGGGCCAGGCGGCGGCGATCGAGGCGCTCGGCCACCAGGATGAGGTGACCCGCCGGGTGGAGCGCGCGGTCGTGGGGCGAATGACGCTCGACGAGGGCCTGCGGGGCCTGGATCTCTCACCGGCTGAGTCACAGGCCAACTTCGTGTGGTTCGAGCTGCCCGAGGACTGCGAGGAGGCCGATGTCGTCAGGGGGCTGGCAGAGCGGGGCGTGCTCGTGCGCGCCGGTGCGGCCCTCGGGCGCCAGGGTGCGCTGCGGGTGACTTGCGGGACCGGCAAGGAGAATGAGCGCTTCCTGCGCGCGCTGGTCGAAGTGCTGTAGGCGACGGCCTACTCGGCGCTCCAGGCGGCTAACGTCCCGCTCTTGTCGGCGGCTCTGAGCTCGTTGAGGCCGCCGACGGTCTCGCCGTTGACGAGGATCTGCGGGAAGCTCGTGAGCCCGGTGAGACTGGTCAGCTCGGCCTGAAGCTGCGGATACTCCCCCAGATTGACCTCCTCGAACGCCACGCCCCGCTTGGTGAGCAGCGACCGCGCGTGGACGCAGAAGGTGCACGCGTCGGTGGAGAAGAGGACGACGCGCGACGACACCGTG
Source organism: Solirubrobacterales bacterium (assembly GCA_038231895.1). GTDB lineage: Bacteria > Actinomycetota > Thermoleophilia > Solirubrobacterales > Solirubrobacteraceae > JALYZC01. Next base: position 5,959 of record JBBSIW010000109.1, read on the forward strand.
ACGAGTATAAGTGGCCGTTCACCGTCATCAGCAGCGATACGAGGACGCACATGGCAACGGTGGACGACGCGATAGAGCTGCTGCGGGATCCGCTCAACCTGACCTACTACGGCGATCCTTCAGCAGGCGTCGGCGTAAAGGCCTCCAGGGTTGTCGGCCTCCTGCATGAGCGGGGTGCCGAGACCGAGCAGGAGGCGCGTGCGCTCATTCGCAAGGCTGCGACGGCGCTTGGCGGCGGCGAGGTGATCGTGCGCCGTCCCGGAGCCCTGCGGGCCGACAGCCTGGGCAGCGCGCCCAGGAGGGCCGAGGCCGCGTTCTGGGTGCCCGGCGGTGGACAGCGCGGGCGTTGAGCCGCCCGTTCTCGGCCCGGTCGGCTTCGACGACGCCCGAGCCCTGGCCGGATCGCATCGACTCTGCTAAAAAGCACGTGGATTCGCGATGCTCTACCGCCTCGACCCCGCCCTGCTCGATCTCTCCGGCTTCACCGGCGCGCGGTTCGACGGCTATTGCTCCTTTTACGCCTGGCGATTTAGCTAGGCGCTCGGCCAGCCTTCACTCGCTGACCATCTAGGGCCGAGAGGCCGAGCGCCGCCACCGGGGCGTCACCGTCCCGGGCCCTGTCCCCGTAAGCTCTTTGCCGGCATTTTGCTGAAAGGAAGACCAGATGATGATCGTGATGAGAACCGAGGCGACCGAGGAGGAGGTCCAGGCCGTCGTCGCGCGCGTGCAGGGCGTGGGCGCGCGGGCGCATGTCTCACGGGGTGAGGAGGTGACGGTGATTGGCGCGGTCGGCGACCGCGAGCACGTCAACCGGCTCGGCCTCGAGGCCGCGCCGGGGGTGCAGAGCGTCATCCCCATCCTCAAGGCCTACAAGCTCGCCTCATCGCAGCTGCGCCAGGGCGAGCGCACCGTGCTGGACATTGGCGGACGCAAGCTGGGCGGGGAGCACTTCGCCCTGATCGCCGGACCGTGCACCGTGGAGACGCGCGACCAGACCGTGGCGCTCGCCCGCACCGTGCGCGACGGCGGAGGCTCGCTGTTTCGCGGCGGCGCCTACAAGCCGCGCACCTCCCCCTATTCGTTCCAGGGGCTGGGGCAGGAGGGGCTGAGCATGCTGGCCGAGGCCAAGGCGCAGAGCGGGCTGCCGGTCGTCACCGAGCTCATGGACGCCCGCGATCTCGAGCCCGTGCTCGAGGTTGCCGACGTCATCCAGGTCGGGGCCCGCAACATGCAGAACTATCCGCTGCTGTCCGAGATCGGTCGTTCGGGCTGCCCGGCGCTGCTCAAGCGCGGATTCTCCGCGACGCTCGAGGAGCTGCTGATGGCAGCCGAGTACATCCTCAAGGAGGGCAACGACAAGGTGATCCTCTGCGAGCGGGGCATCCGCACGTTCGAGACGGCCTACCGCTTCA
>JBBSIW010000110.1:0-7350 GCA_038231895.1 Solirubrobacterales bacterium
GCCACCCGGGTAGCGTCGGCCGCATGAGCGGTCCGCGCGACGCTGACGGTCGCGCGGGGCAGACCGCGACCACGTCGAGACGGCCGAGCAGGCGGTCGCGCACCTCGCCTCCGACGATCTCCGCGGATCGGCCCTCGGACCGCTCGCGGGGGTGCAAGCGTTCGGTAACCTCGCGGCCTCGGGCCGTGGCCGCCTCCTGTACACGGTGCTCTCTCCAGGAGGCATTCGGATACGCCGTGGTCATGGCGATCGCCCTGCTCGCACTGGCGCCACGGTGCTTCCCGTAGCCCGGCGAAGCGGCTGAAGGGACTCGAACCCTCGACCTTCTGCATGGCAAGCACCACCCCCGAGGCCGCTTGGCTCTGGTTAGCCAAATCTAGACCGGCTAGATCTGGCTCTGGGACGTTGTTTGAGGCTGGTTTGGTACCCGGAGTGGTACCCGCAGCGAGGCCCGATTTGACGTGGTACCCGCGTGGTACCCTCGCGAAGTGACCCCGCCTTACAACCTCGTTTTGCGCTCCGGTCAGCGCGGCGAGCCGTACTACGAGGTCAAGTGGCGATCGGGCGGACGGCAGCTCAAGCGACGCCTCGGACCGGCCTGGCTGACCGCCTCGCCCGACGGCTCCTGGTCGCCACGGAGTGGACGGCTCCGATCCGGCTTCCTGGACGAGCGCCTCGCGCACGAGCGCGCGCGGAGGCGATCACGGCGGTGGCGAACGAGCTGGCCGCGGCCGCAGCCGCCGCCCGCGAGAAGGCCGAGCGCGGCATCACCGTTCGCGAGCTCGCGCATGAGTGGCTGGAGTGGCAGCGCGAGGTCAAGCACGTGAAGCCGGCCACCCTGGTCGACTACGGGGCGATCCTGCGGGAGCCCGGCGTCCCGTACGTGCGGGGCGCTCGGGTGACGCGTGGCCGGATCATGGCCGCGCTCGGCGACCGGCCCATCGGCAAGGTCACCACGCGCGAGGTCTCGGACTTCCTGCGCAGCCTCGACCGTGAGGGCCTCACGCCCCGCAACGTCAACAAGCACCGGCAGACACTGGCGACGATGTTCCGCTACGCCTGCCGCGTCGACACCCATAGCCTGCCGTCGAACCCGGTCGACGCCACCGACAAGCGCCCCGAGCCGCCGCCGCCCGCCCTCGACTACTTCGAGGTCGAGGAAGCCGAGGCGCTGGCCCGCGCGGCCGCGGCCGGCGAGCACCGGACGGGTGAGCGCGACGAGTTCGAGCGCTCCGAGGACGAGCAGGACGCGGAGCTCTACCGCGTGCTCTTCTACACGGGCCTGCGCCTGGGGGAGGCACTCGTCCTGCGCTGGGCCGACGTCGACCTCGCAGGGCGGACGATCCTCGTCCGCCGCGGCCTGTCCGCGGGGGTGGAAAGCCTGCCGAAGGGACGGCGCCACCGGTTCGTCCCTCTGGCGCAGCCGGCCGTCGGGGCCCTCGCCCGATTGTCGGCCCGCCGCGACTTCACCTCGGCCGACGACTACGTCTTCGTCAACGTCCTCGGGCGCCGCCTGGACGCCTCCGCATTGCGGCGCCGCTACAAGCGCGCTTGCGCCGCCGCCGACCTGCGCCATGTCACTCTCCACGGCCTGCGTCACGCGGCGGGCAGCATCGTCGCCTGCACCACCGATCCGGTCTTCGTCCGCGACATGCTCGGCCACGCCAAGCTGACCACCACCGACCGCTACCTCGGCGCCAAGCTCCGCCCGGAGGAGCTCGCCCGGCTGGACTCGGCCTTCCTCCGCGGTTCCGCGGAACCGTCCGAGGGGCTCGGCGTTGCCGCGGATTAGCGCCTTCTACGGGATCGTCATCGCGATGTACCACCGCGAACATGGCGTCCCGCACTTCCACGCGATCTACTCCGGCGCCCGCGCGTCCATCGCGATCGAGACGCTCGGAGTCCTCGAGGGCTCTCTTCCCCAGCGGGTTCAGCGGATGGTCGAGGAGTGGGCCGAGCTCCACCGCGATGAGCTGCTCGCGAACTGGCAGCTCACCCGAGATCACCAACCGCCTGAGCGTATCGACCCACTTCCGTAGCATGGAGTCCATGTCCGAGCTGATCCACGCCACTGCCGTCGAGGTCGTCGGCGACCATCGCGTGCGCGTGTCGTTCGACGACGGCTCTGAAGGCCAGGTCCAGTTCGGCGACCAGGACTGGGGCGGCGTCTTCGATGCCCTCCGCGACCCCGAGTACTTCGCTCAGGTCACGGTCGACGAGGAGCTCGGCACCATCGTCTGGCCGAACGGCGCCGACATCGCGCCCGAGACGCTGCACGCGTGGGCAACGCGCGGCCGCGAGCGCCAGCCAGCCTGAGCGCCGCACTACGCAGCGCACTACAGAATCCACTACAGAACAGCATTCTGTAGTGCGGGCTCTGGTTCTCGCGCTGCACCCGGCATTTGAGCACGCCTCGTTTCCCGACTTCACGCCCCCCACGAACAGCATTGGGGTGAGTGAAGTCGGGAAGCGATGAGTGCATGGAAGCCGGGTGCAGCGCGAGAACCAGAAAGTGGAACGGTTTCGACGAGAGAGAGATAGTCAGAGTCAGAGACGGATACAGATTAGATGAGAAGGCCCGAATAAGGGCTCAGCAGGACGAGTACGGGATCGGCAACATGGTCGATGAGGATCAGTCGGACAAGGGAGCAGTTGGTCTTGGGGGGCCGTCTGAGTAGTCGTCAAGGACGACCTGGCGTCATGAAGGGCGCTGGGCCATACTCGTCGGCTCACCCGAGATCTTCGTGCCGATTGGATACACGCCTCACCAGGCACTGGTCAGGATTAGCTTCTGCAAACAGGCGAAAGCAGCAATCGCGGCGCTGACCGCGCCGGTGCCGGTTCGCATGGAAAGCGGGAGTCGTCACCGGCTCATCGCTGGGAGCCCGCAGCGTTCATGCCGACGTGCGGAGGCTGATCGATCGAGTCTTTGCCGAAGGGCGGAAGAGGAGATCAGTCAGCCAGCTTCTCGACCTGGCCATCGTCGCTCACTGCGTAGATGTCGATCCGCAGAAGATCCCGGACTCGTCTCGGGACCCGGAGGGCGGCCGCTTTTGCACCGGCCGGGATCACGACCGCAAACCTCGTGTTGGGGTCGCCGACTTCCTTGGCAGGCATTCGCCTCAGCAACTGGCCGTATAGCGTGTCCAGTCCCGCCCCCGGGCGGCTCTTCGTTCGGCCCTTGACCTCCGCGTAGATGGTTTCGTTGCCTCGGTGGGCCACTACGTCCACGAACGCGGTCTCGGTCTCCGTTTCCCATCCTTGAGCCTCAAGCCACCGTCGGAAGACCGGCACGACTACATCGCGCTCGTGCCACTCGACTTCAGGCGGCCAGAACGCCATGCGCGGAAATCTACCCCCAAGCTCTCCCGGCACTCTGCGTCGAGGACGTCCACGAGCCGGTCCTCTACGAACACGATCGCGACGGCGCGCTCGCGTTCGTCCGGGGGTCGCAGGACGCGAGCGCGGACCTCGCAAGCCTGAGCGGCCGGGAGGCGGCGCGTGCGGTGTACCGCCTGCGCGAGATGCCTCGCGGCGCACTCAGCGGCGAGCGGCGAGGCCCTCGGTTCGCGTTCCTGGTTGACCGCGGCCCGGCGACGCCGGTAAGAGTTGACAACAGCGCCAAGGGGTCGGCTCGGCGGGCGCTGTCACTTCCGCGTGACAGGAGCAGCACGCCACCGGCGAAGTCGCTGCTGTATTGGACGAGAAGCGGCATCCGAAGACGGCGAGGTTCGGGGCTTCCGCTTCGAGGCAGAAGCGGAAAGCGCCCGGGACCACACCGCTCCTGTTTCCTTGCATGAAGAACAGCGGCACACCGAGGACGTTGAAGTCATCGGGTGGCGTCGAGGACGATGGTTGCTGCCCACCCCGCGGTCGCCGAGCCAGAGACGCCGAGTGTGGCGTGCGCATGGTGCGCGGCCTCTCGCAACTCGTCGCAGGTGGCCGGGATGTTCGACCGGTCGTCCGCGAATAGGACGTGCGCGAAGACTGTGTCGACGTGGTGATCGCGCAGCCACAGCGTCCAAGTGAGGCGGTTGGCGAGTTGGTAGTAGCCGCCCATCCAAGTATCGGTGCTCGCCGAGCTTCCGAGTTGGTGGCGCGCGGAATCGAATGCGGCTCGGATCTTGGCGATTGACATCTCATGGGTCGCATCGCACGGCGCCGGCCCGAATTCGGCCGCGTGCGCCTTGGCCTCCACCAGCACCAGAGTTGTGGCCCCTCCGGGCTGGGTCGCACGGGCGAGCGCGTCCCAACACGGCCCACCACGCGAGGGCCACCAGCCAGCGGCCCCGGCCGCGAGCTCCGGCCTTTCAATCGCACGCCAGAAGGCTACATCCTGATACTCCAGGTAGCCGGCGGTGGCGAGCGGCGACAGCCACTCGATCGTCGCGCCTTTGATTGCGGGCAGCGCGCCGGCGACCGCCGTGTCCAGGACCGCGGTCAACGGAGGGGTGTTGACGTAGGCCTGTATCTGCCGCTGGCTTCCCGCGTAGGCCCATCCGGTGATCGGATGTGTGCGCCGGCGCGACGTCGTCTTTTCGGTGCCAGCCACGACGTGCCCTAACTCTCGCCGTCGGCGAAAGCCTTCTTGGCGTCAGTGACTGCGATGCGTAGCTCGGCACACTTTTCACCGAACGCGACGATCATCGCCCGCAGCTCAGCGTCGACCGCGGCAACTTCAGGTGACGCAGCCAGTTCGGGTTTCGGATGGAGCGCCTGCCATCGCTCGATCCGCTCCGTGCGCTCCTGGCGCAACGCCGGGTCGCAGACCTTCTGCTCGAGGAACGAGCGCCAGTCCGCATCTAGCTTCTCGTCCCCATTGCACACCGAGCACGCCAGTACCAGATTGCCCATGTGGTTGCCGGCCTTCGCAGTGGCGTGGTCGATGTGGCCGAACCGCTCGGCTTTGACTAGCTTGACGCCGCAGTAGGCGCACTCGGAGCCGAAGAAGTCCCAGATCGGTTCCTTGCTGATCGGCCATGGGTCGAGGATTGACGCGACTGCGCGTGCCATTCGGTTCTTCGCGGCCGACACCGACGTCGCAGCCATCGCTGTGATCCTACGCCGCCACGCCCAGTAGTCAGCGCGCGGCGACCCGACGACTTGCCTGGACGAGACGTGACAGCAGGGACTGCAGGAGCACGACTACCGCTCCGAGGCAGAAGCGGTAGCCGCTCGCCGGCGGAAAGCGTAAGCCGGCGGTAAGGGCTACGCCTTCGGGCAACCCGGGCAGCGCCCGAGCCCGAGATCCTCGGCGGCCCAGTGGTGCAGCGTGACGGACACCGCCGCCAGGTCCTCGTAGTCCGCGTCCTTGCGGATCTGCGCGGTGAGGTCGGTCGGCATTGGCGGCGCGTTCACGTCGCGCAGCAGCGCGCAGCGCCGCCCGGTCATCAGCATCGCGCCGACCTCGATCAGCATGTTCTTGTTGAGGTCGGCCTCGGGTTCGGGCCGCCGGTTCTCGAAGAGCGCGACCCCGTACTTGCAGGCCCACATGTAGCCTGCGATGTTCGACAGCAGGTCATCCTCGATCTGGCGGTCAGCGGCGAGGTGCAGCGTCAGCCCGTGCGCCTCCAGGGCCGTGCGCGCGGTGGCGATCACCTCGTTGACCGGATCGAGGAAGCCCCTGTCGGCGGGGTCACGCGGGAAGCGTGTCATACAGAAGACGTTCCGCTCGAACGGGAAGCGGTCGTGTAGGCGCTTGATCGCGGCCGCCCACTTCGGCGGCGCGAGCCCCGACGGCAGGAGCGTGTGCAGGGCGTGGCTGAACTCCACCCCCGGCAGCCGCGTGAGCTCCGGCTGGATCGCGGCGAGATCGACGGCGTCGACAATCTCCTTGACCCGCTCGTTGCCCTCCGCGGAGAGCGCCCAGCGCTTGCGTTTTTCGTCGTAGATGACTAGGCGGTCGGCCTTCAACCGCTTGAGATCGCGCGCCGTGTTGCGGCGGTCGTGCGGCACCCGGAACGCCTGGAAGACGTCCGCCACCTCCGGGGCGGTGAACCAGTCATCACCGTTGCGCAGCCCCGTAAGCTGGCCGAAAACGAGAAGCTGGTGGCCTGCCTGCTTGAGGCGCTGGACCGTCAGCCCGAGCCCGGTGTCTATTCGCCGCCGCCCATCATACGCTTGACCAGGCTGGCCGCCTCGTTCTTGCCGTGGCGGGTAACCCTGAACTCGCGCCCGAACTGCCCCTTCGCCTTCGAGGTCACGTAGTTACCCAGCTTGCCCATCTCGTCGCGGAACGCGTTCTTGTCGAGGACGCCGAGATCCGTGCAGGCGGCGCGGATGAGGTCGGTGTGCGTGCGGTCCTCATCCAGGCCGGCAGCCTGGCGGCCGGCGCTGACGAGTAGCGCCACCTCGCGCATCGCCGGCCCCTTCTGTTCGGAGAGCTGATCGCGACGCAGCGTCAGGAGGAGTTCCTCGCCGTCGATCTCGAAGACGTAGCCACCTCGCCCTCGTCGAGCTTCAACTCCGCCGCGATCTTGCCGATCGGGCTGCTCGTGTCCGGGGAGGCGCGACTGGTCGTTTTGTCCGCCGCCGGGGGCGGGTCGGCCTTACCGGTGCCCTGGGGCGCGGCGGGCGGCGGAGGCGTCGCGTTGCCCAGGAGGGCGTCGAACGCCTTGCCGAGCGCGACCGCCTGCAGCTCCTTTGGGATCCCAGAGTCCTTGACCGCATTGTGCGCGGCCTTCAACGCCTCGGTGATGGCTTCCGCGGACTGAGACATCGAAGCTACTTACCCAAAACTTAGATCCTGGTGCGGATGGAACACCGCGAGGCGGTCCACGGCCCTGTTCCGCCGCCTCAGCGTGCGTGCACACCTGGCTGCGAGCGTCAACCGCAGCTCGAGTCGAGCGGCGCTCGATCTCCTCCGGCCTGTAGCCGAATTGGCGTAGCGTGCCCTCCAGGGTCTCGCGGCGTTTGCGGTAACGGGTGCGCGCCGGCCAGGTGCAACGCGTCGTCGCCATGGGCGCACCAAGCTCCAGCTCACAGTCGCGCCACCAGTCATGCCGAGGGTGTCACTCACGCCGCACGCTCCGCGGCGGACAGGCGCAGCAGATTCCGCGGGCGGCACTGGTCGTCTCTTGCAATGCGAGCTTTCAAGAGACGCGGATTCAGTGATTTGGTACCCGCAGGTGGTACCCGCGCGACGGCGAAGGACCGTCGACGCAGAGCCCCAGAACGACGAAAGCCCCGGTTACCAGGGCTTTCGTGCGAAGCGGCTGAAGGGACTCGAACCCTCGACCTTCTGCATGGCAAGCAGACGCTCTAGCCAACTGAGCTACAGCCGCGCGAAGGGCCGGAGTCTAGCCAAGCGGCGGCGGGCGACAAACTAGGACTGGGTCGACCAGGTCAACC
>JBBSIW010000111.1:0-7333 GCA_038231895.1 Solirubrobacterales bacterium
CGGATCGAGAGGCTCGAAGGGCCGCAGCGGCTTGCTTATCTGCCCGCCGAGGACGAGCCGATCGCTTTTGGGGTGCACGCCGAGGTGGCCGAGCACTACGGGGTCAAGCCGGGCGACTTCCCGCCGCACGCAACCACGCTCGACTACGTGGTGGCCGCGGCCGGAGGCTGACTGGCGGGCACCTTCGCCGGCGCGCTGGAAGCGCGTCAGATCGAGGTCAAGCGGGGGCAGCTGGAGGTGGAGGCGGTCGGCGAGGTGGTCGACGACGCCGGAGTGCTCGTGATCCAGCGGATCAACGTGCGCTACCGCCTCAGCCTGCCCGAGGGCGAGCGCGACGTGGCCACGCGTGTGCACAGCGTCCACGCTCGCTCCTGCCCCGTGGCGCGTAGCCTCGAAGGCGGGATCGAGGTGAGCACAGAGCTTGAGTTCGTGTAGGTACGGGGGGGGGTTCGGGCGCGCGCCTCAGGCTTCGCCGGCGGTAAAGCCGCCGAGCACTGGGCCGACCAGGGAATGTTCCAGTTCCTCACCCAGGTCGGGGGCTCGAACAGCCGGCGTCCGCCGGCTAAGCCCGAACAGACCGCCGGCACAACTGCGATCCCACGCAACCGCTGACGCTGGCCGGGTCTGCCTGAGCGCGCGCAGTGTCCTGCGCGCAATCGCGCGCTGGAAAGAGAGCGCCTTCTGCAACGCCGCAGGGATCCCCACTGCAGACGACACGCCTCGTCTCGGCCGCTTGCAGCCAAGCTTTCGCAATCCCTACATGAGCGGGCGTGATCCTGTCGGCCGGTCGCACAGTCGCAGCTCGTCCGAGGCGAGCACCCTCCGATCAGCGCGTGAGATGCCTGCTATCGCGTGGAAGCAGGCGTCTCGATTGAGCGTCGCGAGACGCGCGCCTTGGACGAGCAGGGAGCGCGGGCAGACGTCGGGCTGCGACTCCTGCAATGGCTCGGAGAAGCGGACGCGAGCCAGGCAGGCTACTGCGTCACGTCGCCGCTGTCCTCAGCCTGCGTCTCGGAGCCCCTCTCGTGCTCAAGCGTGGCGATGAGAGCCGGCTCGATCTTCGCGGCGACGACGCGGTCGGGCGCACGGTGACCGTCAGGACACCGTCGCGCTCGAGCAGGAAGCGGACGTTGACGGCCACCGGGCCGATGATCGCGCAGAGCGAGCGCCACCGGGCGCATCCTCAGGGCGTCGTCCGGGACCGCTTCTCGGGCGACGTGGCTAACCAGTGGAGCGTCCGGCTAGGGCAGAGGCAGTAGCAGGGCGCGGCCGGCGAGCTCGGTCGCCCGGTCGTTGATCTCCAGGTAGGGGCTGGTGAGCTCCGGCTCGTCCCGGAGGCGCCAGAGGACCTGGGCTCTTACCCAGGCGGCGTCGCGGGCCCGGGTGATGCTCCAGATCGCGGCGGCGTCATCAGCGTCGCCCACCGCGTGGTCGAGCTCCTTGAGGGCGTCGGTGAGCAGCCAACGCTTTACGCGCGCCTCAGTTTCGCGCAGCACGATGTTGACGGCATTGTAATCGTGGTGCTGCGGACCGCCCGGTTGCATCGCCAGCGTCTGGCACGTGGCCACCACCCCCATCGCGAGGTCATGGTTGATGTGAGCGTTCATGCCCGCAAGCGCAAACTGCAGGGGCGCGAGTCGCCGGTTGCCCCGGCTCTCAAAGAGCGGCGCCCACGACCGCGCAACGTCCAGCGGGTGGCCCTCGGCGGCGTCAAACGCAGCGAAATAGGCATTGCCGAAGAACACGTCGAGGCGCTCGAGGAACGGCGGAGCCTGTAGGGGTCTCTCCCGAACGTACGCGCGAACCGCGATCGTCACCTCGAGGTACAGCCGGTTGAACCACCGCACGCCGTCGCTGGCCGATAGCGTCCGATCGAGACCCTGGAGGCGGGCCACCACCTCGTCGATCGTGGTGACGGCCTCCATGGCGCCATCATGACGCATACGCCTTCGAGGGCCGATGCCCGGAATCCACCGGGAACCCTTCATTACGAACGCCTAGCGGTCAGACGCTCCGGGGCGAGCCCGTGTGGCGCTTCAACGGCATCGAGCGCGATATCCGCTGATGGTCCACCCTCGGCGGGAAGCCGACTAGGGGTCCGGCAGCGGACGTGCGCCGCCGGACCTCCCGTCCATGGCCTCAGCTGCAGTCGGTCCCGCCCGGACCGCCGAACCAGAAGTACTCGTTCCACGGCGGGTTCGCCTGCGCGACCGCGATCGTGTAGCAGTTGGGCGAGGGCTGCGACGCCGTCAGGCTCGCCTGCAGCCCGCCTCCGGTGGTTGGGTACTGCTGGATGTCGCGATGGTGGGCGGCGTGCGTCCACCCGGTGTCCGCGAAGCTACCGCTGCCCATCGGGGGCCACGAGGTCTGATCCACCACTTCGCCGCCGAAGTCGACGTCGCTCGCGTGGGTCGCCAGCGTTCCGGCCCCGTACAGGCTGGCGGGGTAGTACCCGATGGTCTGTTGGTAGCTGCCTCCGCCCACGTACAGCCACCAGTTGCCCTGGTAGAGGAAGGCGTGGAGTTCGAGCTCGTACTGGGCTCCGCCCCAAACGCTGACGGGGCCCAGGGCGCCGCCCAGCCGGTACGTCGTGCTCGTCTGAACGAACCCGGGGCCATCCAGGTTGTAGGACCCCGTGTTCTGGTAGCCGTCGGCGGTCCAGTAGATGAACAGGCACGGAGCGGTGGTGCCGTACTTCCCTGGATACACCTGCCAGCCGATCTCCACCGTCTGGACGGGGGAGCCGCCCGCGTACCACTGCTGCGAGAGCGAGAAGATCTGCGAGCCCACGCCCGGTGCCCACACACCCAGAGTGCTGGCCCCGCCGAGGTTATCGGTCGCCTGGTAGGCGTGCGCGTACTTATGTTCGCCCGGGGTGATGCCCATCATGCCCAGGCGCTCCTCGTCACCGCCGAGGCGGGGGTGACGGCCGCCCCACGGCGTCTTTTGAAAAAAATCGCTGAGCCGCTGATGCTGGGACAGCTCGTCCAGGGTGACCCGCCGCATCGCGATCGTGCCCGGAGGGCACGTCATCGCGTTCCCGAACCGGTCACGGTGGTCGGGCTGAAGGTGCGGCTCGATGGCGCGGGCCCCGGCGTGGGGCTCGCCGCCGCCCTCAGCGTTCGGAGCATCCGGCGGCTTCGCGGGCTGCTCGCCCTTCAGCGAGGGCTGCTGCTCGACGGGAACGCAGTCGAACACCTGCCCCGAGTCGTCGACAAAGCTGTGCTCGACCTCGATGCCACCGTAGAGGCCCAGGATGTGCTGCTTCATCTCGTCGAAGTCGCTGGACTCACGGACCTTGGAGGCCGGCCGCGAGACATGCTCAGCGTGCGACGCATCCTGCACGGATTGGATGAACTTCGCAAATGTGGGAAAGCCTTCGTGCGTGGGCATGGGGACACTCCTTTTCGCGTGAGGATTAAGGGTGGGCTACTGGAGGAGCGTCGTCGGGGTCGTGCCTGCCATAAATCAGCTTCCGGCCTTGCGGCCAATGGTGCGGAAGTCGCTCGCCAGGTTTGCGTCGAGGATGTACGCCCATGGCATGAGGAAGTAGCCCTTCATGCCCCAGTCGGTGCCCCAGGAGTTGCGCACCAGACCGTAGTTGGGCTCGCCCTTCAGGTAACCCACCAGCAGGACCTCATGGCCGCCAAGGATCTTCTCGCCACGTGTCGGCATGGGAACCACACCGGTCTGCGCGACCTCCTTGGTCTCAAAGGATTCATAGACGGTGAAACCAAAGGCGACCGTCTGCTTGTTAGAGAGCACAGCCTTCATCGAGTCGAGGTTGCGGGGCACCGCTCGGTAATTGGAGATGCGGTGCTTGCGCGCGTCCTCGGCCAGGTCTGCCGGCGGCTCTTGGGAGAACTTGGCGATGTCATACGGCCACTTCTCTTCGACGGGAACGCCCACCGCCTTGCAGACCTTGAAGCCATCCCGGCCATAGGCGCCGGTGTCCTGGTCGGCGGGAGAGCCCTCGAGCTTGCGCTCGTAATAGTAGATCCATAGGCGCGACAAGAACCCGGGGTCGTTGCCCGCGAGCTTGGCGTCGTATTGGACGGCTCCTCCGACGGCGTTGGCGGTGCAACTCCCGAGCTGGCCCTGATCGAAGATGGCCGGCAGGTCGCCACGAGGGTCGACCTCGTCGAGTACCGTCAGCTCAGAGGCGTCGGCGACGTGGTCGCGGATGTCCGGCAGCGAAGGCTTCCAACCGTAACTGCGGATCTTTCGTGGCGTCAGTCCAACGTCTTCGAGCAGGTCGGCCATCTGCGGCTCCTCGTGGTTAGGGCATAGGGTGACTGCAACAGTTACAAAAAGGTGACATTTGACTTCTTGGATTCTGGTAAATCAGCTTGTCGGCGGTACCGACACGACAGCACCTCGCTGTTCGCACCCTACAGCAGGGGACAACGTCCTACTTTGAAGAGTGGCGCGAGCACCAGGAAAGTGAGATGACCTGGCGCGCCCGGGTGTGAAAGAGTCTTCGCAACCACATGAATGCGCAGTCGCAGACGAGGAGACGGCTTGGGCGACACCGGGATTTCGTCGCAAATTGTGCTTGCCGTGGGTGAGCAACGCACGTTCCCCCTTTCCAGCCTCGCGATGGCCGGATACCAGTGGTCTGGGTCGGTCGGGGGGGATGACCCCGGCGCAGTCACCCTCTTGCTGCGCCGAGCTGAACCTCCCTCGACCACAAGGCCCGGCCTCAGTGCGCCTGAAGAAGGAGTGGTGCGCGGGATCCGATCGGGCAGCGCGGTCGTGCGCCTCGAACTGCGACGCTCCTGGGAGGGCGACCGCCCCCCCGCCAAGTTCTTGGAGCTCGAGGTCCAGGTGGGCGGCCAAGTCCCAGCTGAGGGGCAGTCTCGTTGATGAAGCCACATGGCCCGGAAGCGCCTCTACGTGGATCCTCGACGTCTTCAGCCGCTACTGCGTCGGCTGGACCGTGGCGCACCGCGAGAGCGCGGAGCTCGCCAAGGCGCTGATCGCTCAGTCTGTCGAGCAACAGCAGACTCGCGGCCCTACACCTCGACCGACAACCCCTACAGCGAGGCGCAGTTCAAGACGCTCAAATACCGGCCCGGGTTCCCCGACCGCTTCGACTCGATCGAACACGTCAGGGCGTTCTGCCGCGAGTTCTTCCCTTGGGATAACCACAAGCCCCGAGAACCAACTGCACCGGTCAGACGCCAACCGCCAACCGCGGGCCGACGAGGACAGTGAGCCGAGACTACCCCAGCCCTATGCGCGCACAACCGTGGTGAAGGTTCGCATGGAAGTGGCTGCTCAGGGCCATGCCGCTGCTCGCCCGTGCCGTCCTGCCCCATGGGGTGCAGGCCGCTGCGCGCGGTTTGGGCTTGACAGCTGTCGCGGCTAGCCGGGAGGATCAGCCCCGTGGCCAACGTGGAGCGCAAGGCGATGGCGATCGCGGTGATCACTCCGCTGCGGCCGTGGGGACGAATCGTGCTCGCCGTGGTCTTCTGGGCCGGCCGTCACCTCACGTTCAGGCCGGTCAAGGCGGACGCGTTCCCCGCCTCGCTGTGGGTCGCCCCCAATGCCGAGGATCATCCGAGATGAGCGCAGGCCACCAGGCGGACGCGGTCTTTCAGGGCGGCGGGGTCAAAGGGCTGGCGCTCGTCGGCGCGCTGCTTGAGTTCTCAGACGCGGCAAAGCACCCCGCCGCCCACGTGCAGGAGTGGGTCAACGTGGCGGGCACCAGCGCGGGCGCCATCATCGCCGCCTACCTCGCGTGCGGGCACGGCGCCGATGACACCCGCGCCCTCGTCGAGACCGCGCCCTTCCCCAGCTTTCAGGACTGGGGGCGCGGCGGAGAGATTCTCGGAGGCGTGCGCAACCTCCTCGGCGGCCACGGACTCGCTCACGGCACTGTCTTTCGCGACTGGTTTGACAGCGCCGTCGCCGGACAGACCTTTGGCGACATCACCACGGCCGGGCGCACCCTCAAGCTCATCTCCGCCGACATCACACGCCGAGAGATGCTCGTGCTCCCCGACGACCTCGCCGCCTACCGCCTCCCCGACCACGAAGCGCCGATTGACCCCGCCGCCTTCCCGGTGGCCGACGCCGTGCGCATGAGCATGTCAATCCCCTATTTCTTTGCGCCCATCACCCTCACCCACCACGAAACCGGCGAACCATCCACCGTGGTCGACGGCGGGGTGCTCTCAAACTTCCCCGTCTGGATCTTCGACGTCGCCGACCGCGACCCCACACGGCCCACATTCGGCTTCAAGCTCGTCGGCGGGCGCACCGCCGGCAGCGGCTTTGGCCACGTCCTCGAGCACCTGGGCTGGCCAGTCGCCATGGGCGCTGACATCTTCCACACCGCATCCGACGCGTGGGACAAACGCTGGGCCTCGCACTCCACCACCGTCCGTACCTGCACGGTCTCCGCCGGGACGGTCGGCACGACCGACTTCAACCTCACAGGCGACCAGCGCGCATGGCTGCTCAACTCCGGCCACGAAGCCGCAGCGGCCTTCCTGGACACCTGGGACCCCGGACAGTACGTCAACCGCCGCGGCCGGACACTGACCACCTGAGCCCGCCAGGGCGGCCATGAAGACGGCGTCCTCAAACCCCGGGTCTGCGCAGCGCCTTCGACCCGGGTCACCCTGACGTAGGCGTGGTTAACCGCGAAACGCCGTCAACAACAGGAAGCGCGCCCTCCACCCCGCCACCAACGCTTAGGGTCACCGATACTCCCGCTTCGAGCAACGCGAGCGAGCGTCTGGGATTGCGCATCGCAGATGCTCGCTGCGGACGAGACGCGAGCACGCTGGCCTGACGCGCGCCGACGCCCGCAATCGTTGACAGAAGCGGGTGCGGGCCGGCCGGCTACCCAGACTCCTCGTGCTCGTCGAACAGCAGCGGCCTCGGCAAACTCCCAGGTCGCGAGCGCTCAACCCGGGCGTAGAAGCCTGGCGCGCTCGCCGGAATCAGCGGCTCGCCTGCCGCCCGGTTCGTATGCGAGCCACTGCGTACGCCAGCGCGGAGAGCGCGAACAGGACCCCGCTGATGAGGAGCCAGCGACCCAGGTACACGTTGGTGTGCAAGCCGGTGTCGGCCTGGTAGGTGCGGCTGCTCAGGCCGAGAATCAGCGGGAAGTACACGAGGAAGAGAACCGCGGAGAGGACGGTGGGGACCCGCAGGTAGTTGACCGCCGGCCGCGCCGGGTGTGGTGTCGCATTCTCCGCAGACGCCGATCGCGAGACCAGGCGATCGAGCAGGCTGTAGGCGGGAAAGAGGACGAGGTCGTGGAGGAGGATCGCGCCGCCGAACCACAGCACGATGCTGCGGATAGGGCCGGCCGCGACGA
>JBBSIW010000112.1:0-7290 GCA_038231895.1 Solirubrobacterales bacterium
CGGCGGCGGCGGCGACCGTCCCGGTGCGCATGCCGTTGGCGATCACGGTCGCGATTCCAGCCGCCGTGGCCATCTCGGCGGCCACGACCTTCGAGCGCATCCCGCCCGACCCGAGCGGCGATCCCACGTGCCCGATCTCCAGTGCCTCGAGCTCAGCGAAGTCGGTCACCTGGTCGACCAGCGCGGCGTCTGGGTCGCGACGCGGATCGGCGGTGTGCAGCCCGTCGGTATCGGTGAGCAGAAGCAGCAGATCGGCGCCGACCAGCACCGCCACCTGAGCCGCAAGGAAGTCGTTGTCGCCGAAGGAGATCTCGTCGGTGGTGGTCGTGTCGTTCTCGTTGATCACCGGCACGACCCGCCACTCGAGGAGCTTGCGCAGGGTCTGGCGGGCATTGAGGTAGTGCGTGCGCGCGCTGACGTCGAAGAACGTGAGCAGCACCTGCGCGCTCGGAACCCCCCGGTCAGAGAGGAGCTCGTCGTAGACCCTGTAGAGCTTGCCCTGGCCGACGGCGCTGGCCGCTTGGAGCTCGTCGATGACCCGCGGGCGGATCGGCAGCCGCATCTGGCGCATGCCGCGAGCGATCGCTCCGCTGGTGACGATGACCACCTGGTCGCCGCCCGCGTGCAGGGCGGACGCGTCGTCGCAGATGCCGGCGAGAGGCCCGACGCGGACCTCACCGGACTCGTCGGCGACCACGCTGGACCCGACCTTGATCACGGTGGTGGCCATGCCCTCAGCTTAGGGCGGAGCGGCGGGGTCCAGGTCGAACACCGTGCCGGCGATCTCCACCTCGTCACCGGGCGCGAAGCCGGCGGCTGCGAGCGCCCCGATCACGCCGATCCGGCGCAGCCGACCCTCCAGGTGCGCCACCGCTTCCTCGTTGTCGAGGTCATAGCGGGCGACGATTCGATCCACCTGCGGGCCGCTGACGCGAAAGCGGCGCTCTCCGGCTCGACTCACCTGGAAGCCGGCGGCCTTGCCCGGCCGGAAGGTGCGGTGCTCGGGCAGCGCTTCCGCGGCTGCGGCCGCCGCGTGCGCCGACGCCGCCTCGACCGGAATGCGCGCCACCAGCTCGGCGGCAAGCGCGACGAGGCCCTCCGCCGTCGCGCTCGAGGTCACGATCACCAAAGTGCTGCCGCCGAGCCGCGTGCGCCAGCGCTCCGCTGAGGCTTCGCCAGCTTCCGTCGTGACGAGGTCGGCCTTGGAGAGCGCCACGATGCGGGGCAGCGTGGCCAGCCGGGGATCGTGGCGCGCGAGCTCGCCCTCGACGGTGGCAAAGTTCTGCTCGGGGTCGCTGCCGTCGAGGGGTGCGAGGTCGAGCACGTGCACGAGCAGCCGGGTCCGCTCCACGTGAGCGAGGAATTCGTGGCCGAGCCCGGCGCCCTCGCTCGCACCTTCGATCAAGCCCGGGATATCGGCGACCACCAGCTGGCGGTCATCGAGCTCGAGCGTGCCGAGGACCGGCTCCAGCGTGGTGAATGGATAGCCCGCGACCTTCGGAGCCGCGCGCGTCAACCGCGCGAGCAGCGAGGACTTGCCGGCGTTGGGCAGGCCCACCAGGCCCGCATCGGCCAGCAGCTTGAGGCGCAGCTCGAGCCACTCCTCCTCGCCTGAGAGCCCGCGCTCGGCGAACCGCGGCGCCTGGCGGGTCGGCCCCGCGAAGCGCTTGTTCCCGCTCCCCCCCGGTCCACCGCGCGCGACCACCGCTCGCTGGCCCGGCGTCACCAGGTCCCACCGCGTGCCGGCTTCGGCGATCGCCTGCGTGCCGGGCGGGACGCGGATCGTGAGCGGCTCGCCGTTGGCACCGTGGCGCAGGGCGCCCTGTCCGTGGCCGCCCCGGCCGGCCCGGTAGTGCGGGCGCCGGCGAAACGACTGAAGGTCGCGCAGCGAATCGTCGCAGAGCAGCACCACGTCCCCCCCGCGGCCACCGTCGCCGCCGTCGGGCCCGCCGCGGGGCACGTGCGCCTCGCGGCGGAAGCTCATGCACCCATCGCCGCCGCCCCCCGCCTGCACGTGGATTCGCGCTCGGTCGATCATGGTGCCCATCATTGTGCTTCACGGCTGCTCCGCGCTCGCCCATGGCCCGGCGTCCGTCAGGGCCACCAACGCGGGTCTCGGGTCGCGGCGCGCGAGAGAGCAACCATTGTCGGCAAATGCACGCCATAGCGTGCACAACCCGCCTACAGTCCCCGCCGCTGCGCGCGAGAGAGCAACCGTTGCCGCCAAATGCACGCCGTAGCGTGCACCAGTCGCCAACACCCGTCCCGCCCGCCCACGCACGCACGAACGAGATCGAGACGCGTTCGCCTATGTATCGTGGATAGGCCCGACCCCATGCCAGACTCCGTCTTCCTCATCACCGGCGCGTCCAGTGGTATCGGCGCCACCACCGCCCGTCACGCCGTCGCGCAGGGCCATCGGGTGGTGCTCGCCGCCCGCTCGCGCGACAAGCTCGACACCCTGGCCGAGGAGCTGGGAGGTCCAGACCGCGCCATCGCCGTCGCCTGCGACGTCACCGAGTGGTCAGACCAGGAGCGTCTGGCGAGCCAAGCGCTCGAGACCTTCGGCCGCCTGGACGTGGTCTTCGCCAATGCCGGCTTCGGTGCCAAGCGAGGCTTTCTCGAGGGGACGCCCGAGGAGTGGCGTTCGATGGTCCTCACCAACGTCCTGGGCGTCGCGTACACCATCCGGGCCACGCTGCCGGCACTCAAGGAGGCTCGGGGTCACTTCCTGCTGACGAGCTCCGTGGCCGGTCGCCGTGCGCTGCCCGGTTCTCTCTACTCGGCCACGAAGTTCGCCGTCAGCGCGATGGGCGAGGCCCTGCGACAGGACGTCAACGGCACCGGCATCCGCGTCACGCTGATCGAGCCGGGCATGGTCGACACGCCGTTCTTCGACAATCCGGTGAGCGACGCGCTGGAACCCGATGACATCGCTCGGGCGGTCCTGTACGCCGTCTCGCAACCGCCGCACGTGGACGTGAACGAGATCCTCGTGCGCCCGGTGGCGCAGGAGGGATGAGCGAGCGCTCAATCCCGTAGGGCGATCGCCACGCCGAGCCCGGCCAGGGCACCGCCGCCCGCGAGCGTGATCGCCCCGATCGCGGCGGGAGTGGGAAGCCGTTGCCGCACGGCGAGCGTCGCGGCGCAGTCCACCGCGTCGGCCACCGCACATGTCGCCACCGTGCGATAGGCCACACCGGGCCGGTCGATCACGTGCAGGGTCAGGGCGCCGAGGATCAGGTCGCGAACGCCCACGGCGCGAGCGAGGAGTTGAGCGCCCGCGCGCTCTGCGTCCTCGCCGATCCACGCCCGCCCGATCGGCTCCGGCCAGGCCAGCAGTCCGGCGCCGATCGCCAGCCTGCCGAGGGCGAGGGCTCGGGCGACGCCGCGCGCGGACATGGCCGTCGCTATTCGCCGTCGGAGGCGACTGAGATGACGCGTCCGCGCCGGCCGGTGCGGAACTCCACGGTGCCCGCGCGCTTGGCGAAGATGGTGTCGTCCTTGCCGATGCCCACGCCGACGCCGGGCTTGAAGCGAGTGCCGCGCTGGCGCACGATGATCTCTCCGCCACTGACCGTCTGCCCGGCGAACACCTTCACGCCCAGACGCTGCGCGTTTGAGTCGCGTCCGTTCCGGCTGGATCCCAGTCCCTTCTTGTGCGCCATGAGCTGGTCTAACCCTCCTCGGCCCCGCCGGCCTTGATCGTCGTGACCTCGAGCCGAGTCAGCTCCTGACGGTGACCGGTGCGGCGCTTGTAGCCGCGCTTGGGCTTGAACTTGAGCACTCGCAGCTTGGGCCCGCGTTCGTGTCCGAGCACGGTGGCCTCGACGATCACCTTCCCGAGCCCCTCCCCGTGCCGGACGTCGTCGTCGCCGCGAAACAGGAGCGGCTGCAATGGCACCCTCGCACCGGCCTCGGCGTGCAGCCGCTCGACGAGCAGGGTTTGCCCCTCCTCGACGCGGTATTGCTTCCCGCCGGTCTTGACGATCGCGTAGGTCATGTGCTCCAAGGCTCCATCAGTCGGCGTCGGGTGCGCTCTGGCTGCCGGCACCTGCCCCGGCCCGTGAACGGCCCCGCCCGCCTCTGCGGCCACGGCGCCGAGACGGCGATTGTACGCCATCGCCGTCTTCATCCGTCCGCGCGGCACCGTGGGCCGGAGGGTCGACCAGCACAGCGGTGGCTGCTGTGCGCCCCACCTCCTCGATGCGCACGAGGCGCTTCTCTCCCACCAGCCGCCCTGCGTCGGTGATCGAGACGATGTAGCCGTCGATCTTGGCCACCGCGTCGTCGGCTTCGTACATGTGGGGCTCGACGATGTGCACGAGCACCTCCTCTCCCTCCCGGAAGGGCAGCGCGCGCTCCTCGACCTCCTCGCGCCGCCCCTTGAGCGTGATGTCGAAGTGCGCCAGGGGAAGGCCCTCGGACCCTTCGAAGTGAAAGCGGCGGCCGGTGTCGGCCTCGAGCGTCCGCAGCACTCGCGATCCGTTGCCGATGAACTGGGCGGTGACCCGGGGATTCATCTGCACCAGGTAGGCCTCGGGCCCGCCGGGCTCGGCGGCCACCAGCTCGCGCAGCTTGCGCTCGATCTCGATGGCCACCGTCTCCTCGGAGCGGATCACGCCCTCGCCCTCGCAGGTCGGGCACGCGCGGGTCATGATCTCCCGTACGCCCTCGGTCACGTTCTGGCGCGTCATCTCCACGAGACCCAGGGGCGAGATCTCGACGACGAAGGTCTTCGTCCGGTCCTCGGAGAGCTGCTTTCGCAGTGTCTTGAGCACCGCGTCGCGATTGCGGGCCCGCGCCATGTCGATGAAGTCGATGACGATGATCCCGCCGATGTCGCGGAGCCGAAGCTCGTTGACCACAGCCTCGGCCGCGTCGAGGTTGGTCCTGGTGATCGTGTCCTCGAGGCGGGCGGCTTTGCCCCGCCCCACGAAGGAGCCGGAGTTGACGTCGATCACCGTCAGCGCCTCGGCGTAGTCGATCATGAGATAGCCGCCGCTGGGCAGGTCGACCCGCCGCGAGAGCAGGCCTTCGATGACCGGCTCGACGCGGGCCTCCTCGAACAGCGATCCCGGCTCCTTCCACAGCTGCACCCGCTCGACCAGCTCCGGGGCGGTGCGCTCGAAGAAGGAGACGAGACGATGGTGCTGCTTCTCGTCGGCGACGATCGCACGCTCGAACTCCGCCGAGAAGACGTCGCGCACGACGCGCACCGAGAGGTCGGCCTCCTGAAAGACCATCGCCGGCGCGGGCGTCTCCTCCACGCGCTTGAGCAGCACCTCGTGGAGCTTGTGCAGATAGAGCAGCTCGCGCTCGAAATCGGCGCGCTTGGCCCCCTGGGCGGCGGTGCGGATGATCGCGCCGCCACCCTTCAAGTCGAGCCTGCCCGCTTCCTTGCGCAGGCGGTCGCGCTCTGCGTCCTCCAAGCGGCGCGAGACCCCGACCCCCTCCCCGCTGGGAACGTAGACCATGTAGCGCCCCGCGATGGTGAGCTCCATGCTCAGACGGGCGCCCTTGGTCTTGAGCGGGTCCTTGACCACCTGCACGACGACCTCTTGGCCGGGCTTGAGCAGGTCGGTGATCCGGCGCCCCTCGCGCGTGCGACCGCGCTTGGGCGCCTCGACGCCCGGCAGCACGATCTCGTCGACGTGCAGGAAGCCGTTCTTGTCGAGCCCGAAGTCGACGAACGCCGCCTCGAGCCCGGCCAGGACGTTGTCGACCCGGCCCTTGTAGATGTTGCCGACGATCGAGCGGTTGCCGCGGCGCTCCAGGTAGAGCTCCGCGACGCGGTACCCGTCGCCGGGGACGGCCGGCTTGGACTGCCGGCGCATCGTCGATTTCGCGGCGGGCTTGCCCGTCGCCTCCAGCAGCGCGACCCGGGTCTCCCCCTGGTCAACGCTGACCAACACTTGCTTTTTCACGGAAATCCGTCTTTCGTTAGAGGTTGAGGGGCCGGCCCTTGAGAGCGGTGGCCGTGCGGGCCTCCGCGTAGATGGACTGCATGAGGCCGAGCGCCAAGAGAGTGACGATGACCGAGGACCCGCCGTAGCTCATGAGCGGCAGGGGGACCCCGGTGATGGGCATGATCCCCACAGTCATGCCGATGTTCACGAACGCCTGAAACGAGAGCATCGCCAGGATGCCCCCGGCAAGCAGCGCCCCGTACAGGTTCTTCGCCAGGGTGAGGATGCGCAGCGATCTCCAGATCAGCAGCGCGTAGAGCGCCAGCACGATCGCCGCGCCCAGGAAGCCGTACTCCTCCCCCACCACCGCGAACACGAAGTCGGTGTGGTGCTCGGGGAGGAAGTTGAGCTTGGTCTGGGTCGCCCCCGCGGGGCCCCGACCCGTCTTCTCCCCCGAGCCGATCGCGATGCGCGACTGGTTGAGCTGATAGGTCTGATCGCCCGGATCGTTGGAGGGGCTGAGGAACCCGGTCAGGCGCTGCACCTGGTAGGGCTTGAGCAGCTGCACCCCCATGGCGGGCGCGGCCCCCAGCACCAGCGTGACCGAGACGACGAACACCACGCCGAGCACCGCGAAGTGCCGCCACGACGTACCCGCCACGAACAGCACGGCCAACGCGACGACCACGTAGACCATGCCCGTCCCGAGGTCGGGCTGCAGGATCACCAGCAGCGAGGGGAACAGCGCGAGCAACATCGTCCTCGCCGTGGTGTCTCGGTCGCGCAGGCGCCGGACCCGGTCCACGACGAAGGCTGAGATGGCGAGGATCAGGAGCACCTTGCCGAGCTCGGAGGGCTGGAAGCTGATGAACGGCAGGCTGAACGCCCGCCGGGAGCCGCGGGCCGCCGACCCGAGGCCCAGCACGAGCATGATCGAGCCGATCATAAGCGCGTAGAGCCCGTACTTGAGCTCGCGCAGCCGCGAGTAGTCGATGCGGCTGAGCACCAGCATGAGCACCAGGCCGACGACCGCGTATGCGGCCTGGCGGTCGAGGTAGAAGTGGGGGGAGCCCGGCACGTCATCGCGCGTGGCGGTTCCGATCGTGATCAGGGAACAGGCCAGCAGACCCACCGTGGCCAGCAGCAGGAGCAGGTCGAGCCGGAGCGCGGGGATGCGCGGAACGGCCGCCGTCTCCTCGCCCACCTTCTGGATCGGGCTCGGGCTCATCGAGTGGTCGACGATCCGCGGACGAACTTCTTCTCGATGCCAAACCATTGGGAGAGCATCAGGCGCGTCGCAGGCGCGGCCGCCTCGGCGCCGAAGCCCCCCTGCTCCACGGTCACGGCCACGACGATCGGCCGCACGGGATCCGGAGCATAG
>JBBSIW010000113.1:0-7253 GCA_038231895.1 Solirubrobacterales bacterium
AACCCGTACGTCCGGCGTCTGGCTCAGGACCCGGAGTTGCGCCAGAACATCCGCGAGGCGGTTGATCAGACGCGCAGCGCCTACGAGCGCCTGGCCAACGGCAAGGCTCCCTCGAAGGCTCTGATGGAGGACAAGAAGCTTCAGCGCGACCTGCGCGGAGCGGCGATCTCCCTCAAGGAGGTCGGCACGGCGCTTCGCGAGGGGCCGGAGCGAAAGCCCAAGCGGCGTCTCGGGCGCAAGCTGCTCATCGTGGGCGCGGCCGCCGGTCTGGCGTTCGCGCTCAGCGAGGATCTGCGCTCGAAGGTGCTCGACGCCCTGTTCGGCGCCGAGGAGGAGTTCGACTACACGTCGACCACCACCCCGCCGAGCCCGGCCCCCGAGGCACAGCCCGCCGCGTAGCTCAGGCGTCGGAGCAGAAGGGCTTGAAGGAGGCGCCGCGAGGCGCCTCCTTTGCGTTGCGCGGCCGATTCACGCCGCCGCCCGCGGTGATCTCCACTCCGTGTTGACCCGACGCGCCAGCTCCTCGGGCAGCCCGCCGATCCCGATCCGCTCCTGCGCCAGCGAGTCGCGGTCGCGCACGGTGACGGTGCGGTCCTCCAGCGTCTGGTGGTCGACCGTCACGGCGAAGGGCGTGCCGATCTCGTCCTGGCGGCGGTAGCGCCGCCCGATCGAGCCACCCTCGTCGTACTCCGCGGGCACGCGGGAGCGCACGGCCTCGAAGACCTCGCGGGCCACCTCGGGCTGGCCGTCCTTGCGCACGAGCGGCAGCACGGCCACCTTGACCGGCGCCAGGCGCGGATGCAGCCGCAGCACGGTGCGCGGCTCGCCTTCGACCTCCTCCTCGTCATAGGCGTCGACGAGGAAGGCCAGCATCGCTCGGTCCACGCCCGCGGCGGGCTCGATCACGTGGGGTACGTAGCGCTCGCCGCTGGACTGGTCGAAGTACTCGAGCTTCTCACCGGAGAATTCGGCGTGCCGGCGCAGGTCGAAGTCGCCCCGGTTGGCGATGCCCTCAAGCTCCGACCACCCGATCGGGAACAGGTACTCGACGTCGCTGGTGGCGCTCGAGTAGTGCGAGAGCTCATCTGCCGCGTGGGGGCGCAGCCGGAGGTGGTCGGGGCGGATGCCGAGGTCCGTGTACCAGCGCATCCGCTCTTCCAGCCAGTGCGCGAACCAGCGCTCGGCGTCGGGCGGCGGCACGAAGTACTCCATCTCCATCTGCTCGAACTCGCGGGTGCGGAAGATGAAGTTGCCCGGCGTGATCTCGTTGCGAAACGACTTCCCGATCTGCGCGATCCCGAACGGCGGCTTCTTGCGCGAGAACTGGAGGACGTTCTTGAAGTTCACGAAGATCCCCTGCGCCGTCTCGGGCCGTAGGTAGACCGTCGCGCCCGATTCCTTGACCGGGCCGACGGTCGTCTCGAACATGAGGTTGAACTCGCGGGCATCCGTGAGATCGCACTCGCCGAGCTCTCCGGGATGCTTGGAGGGCTTGCGCGGGCATTGGGCGTCCTCGAGCTTGTCGGCCCGGAAGCGCTGGCCGCAGGTGCGGCAGTCGACCATGGGGTCCGTGAACCCGGCCAGGTGCCCGGAGGCCTCCCATGTTCGGGGATGCATGATGATCGCGGCGTCGAGGGCGACGATGTCGTCGCGTTGGCCGAGCATCGCCTGCCACCAGCGCGCTTTCACGTTGTTCTTGAGCAGCACGCCGTAGTGCCCGTAGTCGTAGGTCGAGCCCACGCCGCCGTAGATCTCCGAGGAGGGAAAGACGAACCCGCGCCGCTTGCACAGGGCGACGATCTTGTCCATGGTCACGGCGTCGGGCATGAGGGCGGTGAGTCTAGTTGCGGCCCCGCGCCCGGCCGGCGGCCGCCCGCCTCGCGACTATCCTTAGAAGCGTGCCGATCTACGAGTACCGCTGCGAGAACGGGCACACCTTCGAGGTGCTGCAGCGCATGTCCGACGAACGGGTGACGGTCTGTGAGACCTGCGAGGCACCGGTCCAGCAGGTGTTCCATCCCATCGCGGTCCACTTCAAGGGATCGGGCTTCTACAACACCGACTACGGGACGCGCAACCGTTCCAGGGAGACGGAGGCGGCGGCCAAGAAGGAAGGCGCCGACAAGAAGAAGTCCGATGCCAAGTCGGCGGATGACAAGAAGTCGGCCGAGAAGGCCGGCACCACCGCGAGCACGGGCGACAAGAGCGGTGAGTCGAAGGGCACGAAGGCCAAGGACAGCTCAACCAGCGCCAAGGGCAAGAGCTAGCTGACCTCAGCCGTCCAGAAAGCGCCGCACCTCGAGCCGGCGCTCACCGTTGGACACTCGCAGGCCCGAGCCGCCGTTGGGGAGGGTCTCGTCTCCGAGGTCGGGCTTGAGCACGCGCGTGGGCGGCGAGCCGCCGGTCTGAAGCGCAGCGAACATTCCCAGCAGCGAGAAGCCGCCCATGTCCGTGCGGATCGCCTTGGGCCCGTCCCAGGCCACGAGGGGAAGGCGCAGGAACGTGGTCGGCGAGGCCACCCGGCTCTTCATTGCGGTGAGGATCTGCTGCTGGCGCTTCGCCCGGGTCAGATCGTCTTCTCCCGGACGGCAGCTGTTCTTGCGGGTTCGGGCCAGCGCCAGCGCCTGTCTGCCGTCGAGATGGTGGGTGCCCGGGCGCAGTCGCAGCGTGACGCCGCCGTTGCGGTCACCGCCGTTGATGTTGGAGGTCACGCAGCCGTCGGTGAAGTCGATCCCGCCCAGGGCGTCCACGAAGGCGGGGAAGTTGTCGAAGTTGACCTCGACGAGGTGGTTGATCTTGATGCCCAGATAACGCTTGATCGTGGTGATGGTCAACGCGGGGCCGCCGATGGCATAGGCGGCGTTGATCTTGTCGGCTCCATGGCCGGGGATGTCGACGATCGTGTCGCGCGGAATCGACAGTCGCGCGCTGTGAAGCAGGCCGGTGCGCATGAGCACGATGCTGTCCGACCGCGGCGCTCCGCATCCGCCGGGCGGGCAGTCGGGGGCGTTGCGGCGGCGCTGGTCGGAGCCGAGCACGAGAATCGTGCTGTTGGAGGTGAGCGTCGGGCCTCCCCCGTCGAGCGCCTTGGAGGCCTCATCGGAGACCTGGGAGCGCTCGATCTGGGCGCTGATGAGAAACAGCAGCAGCGAGAGCACCAGCCAGCCGGCGATGACCGCGAGGACCCAGCGAAGCACCCGCCCGGCGGTCCAGGGCTTGTGCCCGCGCCTCGATCCTCCGGCGCGGTCGCGTTCCTCCCGCAGGCCCTCGAAGCCGGGATCGTCGGCTCGACCGGGGAGCTTCAACCAGCGGGGACGTGACCGGTAGAGCTTGTATTGCGGACGCTCCGAGCCCCCGCCGGCGCCTGCGGGGCGCTGTGGATCGTCGGGCATACGGCCGTGTATGGTGGCCGACGTGGCGGCAGACTGCGTGATCGGCGTGGACCTCGGCGGCACCAAGGTCCTGGCCGGAGCGGTCGACGGCGAGCAGCAGGTACACCACCGCGCGCAGCGGTCCGTGGTCGGGCTCGAGCAGGCCGCATTGCTCGAGACGATCGTCGATGCCGTCGAGGAGGTGCGCTCGGCGGCGCCCAGCCCCGTCATCGCCGTGGGGTTCGGCATCCCGTCGCTGATCGACCAGCGCCGGGGGATGGCGGTGATGTCGGTCAACCTCCCGGTCGCCGACATGCCGTTTCGCGACGTGATGGCCGAGCGGCTCGGCCTGCCGGCGTTCATCGACAACGACGGCAACGTGGCCGCGCTCGCCGAGCATCGCTACGGGGCGGCAAAGGGCAGCCGGCACACCATCATGCTCACGATCGGGACCGGGGTGGGGGGCGGGATGGTTCTCGAAGACCACATCTACCGCGGTTCGATCGGCGCCGGGGCCGAGCTCGGGCACATGGTCATCGACCTCGACGGGCCACCGTGCCAGGGCAACTGCCCCAACCGGGGCTGCCTGGAGGCGGTGGCCTCCGGCACCGCGCTGGTGCGCGAGGCCTACGAGGCAGCCCGCGCTGCGCCGGAGTCCGAGCTTGGCAAGGTCGTGGTGGAGGGCCGCCACCTCAACGGGCCGCTCGTTACCGAGCTCGCGCAGGACGGGGACGCCACTGCGCGCGAGGTCATCGCGCTCATCGGCCGGCGCCTCGGCGTCGGCGTCACCAACTACGTGAACATCTTCAACCCCGACGCGGTGGTGATCGGTGGCGGCGTGATCGCTGCCGGCGATCTACTGCTGGCACCGATCCGTGAGGAGCTCGCGGCGCGCGGCCTGCGGCCCTCGAAGGACATGGTGAAGATCGTGCCCGCGCGTTTCGCCAACGAGGCGGGCATGCTCGGCGCGGCGGCGCTCGCGTTCGATGGGGCGATCCGCCGCCAGGACGAAGCCGCCGGGGCGTGAGCGCCCACGGCGGGCGCCTCGTCGTCTGTCCGACGCCCATCGGCAACCTCGAGGACGTCACGCTGCGCGTGCTCTGCGCCCTGCGCGAGGCCGACGTAGTCGCCTGTGAGGACACGCGGCGAACGCGCGTGCTGCTCGATCGCCACGGAATCAAGGCGCGCCTGCTCAGCTACCACGAGCACAACGAGCACGAGCGCGCGCCGCAGCTCGTCGCGCGCATGCGCGACGGCGTGGTCGTGGCGCTCGTCTCGGACGGGGGGATGCCGCTGGTATCCGATCCCGGTTTCGTGCTCGTCGGGGCGTGCATAGCCGCCGGGCTCGCGGTCGAGGTGTTGCCGGGCCCCTCCGCCGTGGTGGCGGCGCTCGTCGCGTCCGGCCTGCCGGGCGAGCGCTGGCGCTTCGTCGGGTTTCTGCCCCGCCGGCGGGGCGAGCTGCTCGAGCTGCTGCGGTCGCCGGAGACGCTCGTGGCCTTCGAGTCGCCGCGCCGCGTAGCGGCGTCGCTGGCCGCTCTGGCGACGCTCGATCCCCAGCGGCCGGTGGCCGTGTGCCGCGAGCTCACCAAGCTTCACGAGGAGGTCGTGCGCGGGTCGGCGGGCGAGCTGGCGGCGCGCTACGAGGCGGCGCCGCCCAAGGGCGAGGTCGTCCTGGTCGTCGGCGCGGCCAGCGGGAGCTCCGACCTCGATGCCGCGCCGGCAATCGATGCCGTGCGGCGCCTCGTGGAGGCAGGCGCCAAGCCTCGCACCGCGGCCAAGGTCGTGGCCGAGCTCACCGGCGTGGGGGCCAATGCGCTCTACCGGGCCGTGAGCGGGAGCTGAGCGGTGCCGGTATCAACTTGATACCGTAGGCGGATGGCGATGACCCTCCGCCTCAGCGACGAGCAGGCGGCCGCGCTGCGGCGACGAGCGCAGCGCGAGGGCCGAAGCATGCAGCAGGTGGCCCTGAGTGCGCTCGATGACTATCTGCGTCGTGCGCGCGACGATGAGGTCACGACCCGGCTGGCCGAGCAGGGCGCCGAGCGCTTCGGGGCGCTGCTTCGTCGCCTGGGCGAGTGATCCTCTACGTCACGGTCGAGCAGGCGCTGCGCATCGCTGAACTGGCCACTGGGGGACCGGTGGACGTGCGTGACGTCGGCCTGCTTGAATCTGCTCTTCAGCGACCAAGGGCGAGCGTCCTGGGGCGAGATGCGTACCCCGATCTGCTCACGAAGGCCGCGGCGCTCCTTCACTCGTTGGCGCGAAACCATGCGCTGGTCGACGGCAACAAGCGTCTGGCCTGGCTCGCCACCTACGTGTTCCTGGCCAAGAACGGGATCGAGATGGATCCAGACGACGATGGCGCCTACGAGGTGGTGACCGCGGTCGCCACGGGAGCACTCGAGGACGTCGAGGAGATCGCCGCCGGGCTCAGGCGGTTCACATAGGCGGTCTGGGGGCCCCTATCCTTCTCCCGCATGCTCGATGCCGACGGCTGGGATCGCCGCTACGCCGCCAAGGAGCGCGTCTTCTCGATCGAGCCCACCCCGATCGTCATGGAGCTGGTGTCGGCCCTGGAGCCCGGGCGGGCGCTCGACCTGGCGGCCGGGGAGGGTCGGCATGCCGTCTGGCTGGCACAGCGCGGCTGGCAGGTCACCGCGGTTGACTTCTCGGGCGTCGGCCTGGAGAAGGCCGCGGCACGCGCCGCGGAGCTCGGCGTGGAGATCGACTGCGTGCAAGCGGACCTCTATGACTACCAACCCGCTGCCGAGGGGTTCGACCTCGCCCTGATCGCCTACATGCACCCCGAGCCCGGCCAACGTGCCGCCGTGTTCGAAGCCGCGACCCGGGCGCTTGCGCCGGGCGGCCACCTGCTGATCGTCGGACGCGACGTCGCCGATGTGAGCACCGGCTGTGGGCCTTCCGATCCCGACCGGCGCTTCAGCGTCGAGCGCTTGGCCGACGCCCTCCCCCCGGCCCTCGAGCTCGAGCGCTGTGAGCAGGTGACGCGCGAGCGGGACGCCACCGAAGGTCCCCGGAGGCTGGTCGACACGTTCGCCTGGGCCCGCCGCCCGCTTGCGCCGCAGACCGACGCCGACCAGCCTGCCGAGAAGGTCAGCGATCAGCTCGAGCGGTGGCTGCGAGGCGATCCGAAGAAGACCGTGGGCAGCCTCATCGATCTGTTCGGCGAGCGCGGGTTCGCGATCGTCTTCGTCGTCCTGATGGCGCTGCCCGCCCTGCCGGTGCCCACCGGCGGCGCCACGCACGTGCTGGAGGTGATCACGGGGCTGCTGGCCCTCGAGCTGATCGTCGGGCGCCGCGAGGTCTGGCTGCCCCAGCGCTTCCAGCGCTTCGAGCTGGGCGGCGCCTCCCGTCAGAAGTTCGTCGCCATGCTGCTGGCGCGAATACGTTGGCTCGAGCGCTTCTCGCGGCCGCGCGGCCGCTGGTTGTTTCGCCACCGCGTGAGCGGAGTGGTGTTCGGGCTCGTCGTGCTCGCGCTGACCGCGACGGCGTTCCTGTCTCCGCCGTTCTCCGGTCTTGACACGCTGCCCTCGATCGGAGTGGTCCTGCTCGCCCTCGGCGTTCTCGTGGAGGACTACATCCTGGCGGGCGCCGGGTTGGTGGTGGGAGCGCTCGGCGTCGTGGCGGTGATCTGGCTCGGCAACCTGGTGGCGGACGCCTTGAAGCAGCTGTTCTGAGGCCAACGGGCTGCGACGAGGCGGGCGATGCGGCGTGGGCTACCGGCTCGTGGCTACCGTGCCGCCCCAGCCCTCCGGAGCGACGTCGGCGATGGTCTGGGAGAACGTCCATCGATGTCCGTCGAGGTCCTCGGCCGTGTACTGCCGCTCCCCGAAGGGATGATCGGCGGGGGGCTGCAGGATC
>JBBSIW010000114.1:0-7226 GCA_038231895.1 Solirubrobacterales bacterium
GACATGCTCGCCGCACTGCGCCGCGAGCTCATCCGCCACGAATATCACGCACAAGCACCCGCCACGACCACCAACCCACAAATCACGCCCGCCCCCACACCCTCAGCGCTCACCGCGGCGTGAGATCACGAAAGTCGAGGCTCGACATAGCTGGTCGAAATCTTGTCGGGATCAGGCGAGCCCTGGACGGGCCGTGCAATGGCGTCGATGCAGACAGCCGGCGAGTAGCGCTTCTCTGCCTCCGGCTCGTTGCCGTAGAGCTTCTGCAACATCGCGTAGTCGACTCCCTGCCGTCCGAAGGCCCGGTCAACGGCCTTCAGGTAGGCGCCGTGCCCATCGGTTGTGAGCTGGACCCGATGGCTGAGGCGGCGCTGAAGGTCGTACATGAAGGCCTGTGCGTCGGGCAGGTTGCGCTCACCGACGAGCCATGACGGGACAAGCTTTGTGTCCGCGCAGATCGCAGTCCAGGTCCAAACGTCGCCGTAGCCGAACGTGCCACGATGCTCCTCGGGAATGTTCTTCTGCTTGGAGTAGCAGTAGGCCCAGATCTCGTCGCATTGGATGGTCGTGCAGGGCAGGTCGCGCATGGTGCGGTCCTGGTAGGCGACGCAAGCGAAGCCGAGATCGCAGAGCAGCTTCGTGACCGTGTTTTTCGCCGCGCCGGTCATGCGGACGGTGGCGCGGATGCTGTTGCCCTCAACGAGACAGCCGATGATCTGCGCGCGCTTCTCGGTGCCGGGAACTGGCACGTCATCACGTTCACCCTTCGGAGCGGAAGTTCCATCCGAGGGCGGGTCCAAACGATGCAGGATGAGGCCATCATCGTGGGGTTAGACGTTCCGACGAACGATCCGGTTAAGGTTCCTTGGGATGAGATCCGCAGCCTTCTGATAGAGCCGGAGTAAGCGACACCCTGGCCGCAAACTGACCCGCTACCAGGCGGTCCGCTAGGTCCAGCGCTCGAACGCGGTCGGCTGGCCCGGCCGGGTCACGGAATGGTGCAGGTCGAGCCCTGAATCACGATCGGGATGGTCGCGCCGCCAGTGCGCGCCACGACTTTCCTCCCGCGCGAGCGCACTCTCGGCGATCAGGACGGCGAGGCCGTGGGGATGCTCCCGAAGGCGCTGCAGGCCGGCGGCGTCGCGTTCCAGGCCGGCGAGCTCCCACATGGCCGCGCGCGTCTTGGAGTCGGGCAGCGTGGTCGCCACGTTGGCTGTCGATTCCCCGCCGCTCGGCCGCAGCGGCATACCGGCGCCGTCCCCACGAGCGCTTGACTCCTCGAGCGCGGCAAGCGCGGCGCGACGGCCGAAGACGAAGCACTCAGACAGCGAGTTGGAGGCCAGCCGGTTGGCTCCGTGCAGGCCGGTGCACGCGCTCTCCCCGACGGCGTACAGGCCCGGAACGCTCGAGCGACCGTGGACGTCGGTGGCGACGCCACCCATCAGGTAATGGGCAGCTGGTGCCACCGGCAGCAGCTCACGGGTCGGCTCGAGGCCTCCGCGACGCAGCGCGGTGACGACGTTGGGAAATCGGCGGGGGTCGATCGAGCGCATGTCGAGCCCGACCGCCGGGGCCCCGGTCTCGCGCAGCCGCGTCTGGATCGCCCGCGCGACCTCGTCGCGCGGCGCCAGCTCGTCGACGAAGCGCTCGCCGTGGCGGTCAACCAGGGTTGCCCCCTCGCCGCGGATCGCCTCCGTGATGAGAAATCCCTCGACGCTGGGCCGTCGTCGCCCGGCGGCGTCCACGCGCCGCGGGTCGACCACTGCGGTGGGATGGAACTGCATGAGCTCGAGGTCCGCGAGCACTGCTCCGGCCGCATGAGCCAGCAGCAGCCCGCTGCCGAACGCGGCGGGCGGATTGGTCGTGCGCGACCACAGCGCCGCCGCCCCGCCGCTGGCCAGTACGACCGCTTTGGCGCGGACGGCGGTGCCGTCGTGACAGATCAGCCCATCGCAACGTCCGTCATGCAGGCCCAGCACAGCGCCGCGACGGCCCTCGAGCACGATGATCCGCTCGTCGACCGCGACGTTGGCCGAGAGCTGACGGCTGATGCGCCGGCCGGTGGCCGACCCGCCGGCGTGGACCACCCGCCGTACGCTGTGGCCCCCCTCGAGGCCGAGCGCCAGGTTCCCGCGACGGTCGGCATCGAAGCGCACGCCGAGCTCCTGCAGCTCGCGCACGCGCACCGGCGCTTCGTCACACAGCACGCGTGCTGCGGACTCACGGCCGGCGCCCCGGCTCGCCGCAAGCGTGTCGCGAAGGTGAGCCGCGGGTGAGTCGTCCATTGCCAGGGCCGCGGCGAGGCCCCCCTGGGCCCAATAGCTGGCGGACTGCGCAAGCTTGGTGGCCGACACGAGCGCGACGCGGGCCCCGCGCTGCGCTCCGGCCAGCGCGGTGTACAGCCCGGCCGCCCCCGCGCCCACGACCGCCAGGTCGGCCTCGATCTCGCGCGGCCCCTCCATGCGATGGCTACGGTATCGGCATGCCGGCGCTCATCTACCTGCACCATCCCTCCTCGGTCGAGCACGACACCGGCGGCCACCCCGAGAGCAAGAGGCGAATCCCGGCCATCGAAGCCGAGCTCTCCGAGCGAGACTGGCTGGGATTCGAGCGGGTAAGGGCGCCTGAGGTCGACCGCGGCGCCCTCCTCGAGGTGCACTCGGCCGGACACGTGGAGGCGATCGAGGCGCTGAGCGCGCGCGGCGGCGGGGCGATCGACGCGGACACGGTGACCAGCTCCGGGTCCTACCACGCCGCGCTGCACTCGGCCGGGGGGGCGATGGCGATGGTCGACCGGCTGCTCGACGGCGGCGGTGACCGTGCCGGGGCCGGGTTCTGCGGCCTGCGCCCGCCCGGCCACCATGCCGGACGCGGGCGGGCGATGGGGTTCTGCCTGTTCAACAACGTCGCCGTGGCAGCGCAGCGGGCCTTGAGCGCGCACGACCGCAGCCGGGTCCTCGTGCTGGACTGGGACGTGCATCACGGCAACGGCACCGCCGCGACCTTCGCGGTCGAGGACCGAGTGCTGTTCGCGTCGATCCACCAATCGCCGCTGTACCCGGGTACCGGGGCGGCGGAAGACGTTGGCCGAGAGGGCGGCGAGGGCTACACGATGAACCTTCCCGTGCCGCCGGGGTCGGGCGACCCGCAGTTCGCTTCGCTGGTCGAGCACGTGGTCGTGCCCGCCGCGCGG
Organism: Solirubrobacterales bacterium; assembly: GCA_038231895.1. Taxonomy (GTDB): domain Bacteria; phylum Actinomycetota; class Thermoleophilia; order Solirubrobacterales; family Solirubrobacteraceae; genus JALYZC01. The sequence goes on from JBBSIW010000114.1 coordinate 3,194, forward strand.
TCGTGGGAGCCGGAGTTGATCTTGGTCTCAGCCGGATATGACGCTCATCGCGACGATCCGCTCGCGAGCTGTGAGCTGACCGAGGAGGGCTACGCGAGCATGACCGGCTCGCTGCGGCGACTGGCCGCCGAACTTGGGGACGTTCCCATCGGCGTGGTCCTCGAGGGCGGGTATGCGCTCGGGCCCCTCGCGCGCTCGGTGGCCGCCACGCTGGAAGTACTCGCGGCGCCCTCGCGGCCGTCGAACCCCGGGATCGAGCTGGACCCGCTCGCCGCGGAGGCGGCCGCCAGGGCCGCGCACCACTGGCCGGTTCTCGCCGACGTCAGCGCGGCGTGACCGAGGTCACGTACGCCGTGGCGGGCAGCTTGTCGGCCAGGGTGCTCTCGGAGGTCACCGCGCCACTCTGGCTGTCGAACTCGCCGTAGAAGATCACGAAGGCGCCCGTCGGGGTGCTGAAGCTGTATCGGGTGGCGTCGAGCACGCCCGCCTTGACGCCCTTTGCGATGTACCCCTGGGCCCGGGAGCGGGCCGTGGCCGGGTCGACCTCGGTGCCCAGCACCACGGTCCATCCCTGCTTGCCCGAGGGCCACGACGCAACGCCGCCGCCCGTAATCGGAACCGCGGGCTTCTTTGCCGCGGTGGTGGGCGCCGTGGTTTGCGTCCCGGCGGTCGGGGGAACCGCCGGGGTCGCTGCGGGCGGCGGCGTGCCTGTGCCGGCGGGCGGCGTTGCGGGCACGCTGACCACGCGCTGAGAGGCAGCTCGGTCAGAGTCGCTGGACAGCGACGTGACCAGCAGCACCACGCCCACGGCAACCGCCGCCACCACACCGAGGATGGTTGCCGTGGCCAGCTTCCAGCTCGGCGGAGCCAGCACGCGGGTGTTGGCGGCAGCGCCACAGCCCAGGCACCAGTCCTGGCCGGGCGCCAGGCGAGTGTGGCAGCGCGCGCAGCGCAGCTCCATCCTGGGCTGGGTCGCGACCGCCATCATCGCCGGGGGTCGCCCGAGCGCGAGGCCAGCGGGTCACCGGCCTCGAGGCCGGTGACGCCACCTTCGGTCGGCGCCGCCGGATCCCGCCGGGCGTCCTGGCCGTCGGGGGATTCAGGCTCGGCGTGCGATGTCTCTGGCTGGGCCTGCCATGCTCTGGTCTGGTCTTCGCGCTCAGTCTGGGCAGGCCGCGCCTCTTCGTCCTGCCATGCCTGGCGCTGGGCTTCCACCGATGCCTGGTACTGGGCCTCCCAGTCCTCCCGTTGTCGCCGGGCCTCCTCGGCAGCACGCGCGTCCTTGCTTGCCGACTTGCGAAGCCTGCGCTTGAACCCTCGCCCGGTCGCTTCGCCTTCGGGCCTAGCTGTCTGCGGCTGGGCCGCAGGAGCCTGCCACGCTGGCGTCTGGGCCCGTGGCGCCGGTGTCCGTGCATCGATGCCCTGCGTCGTCTGCGTTTGTGGCTCGGCGTCCGGCCACGCCTGGGTTTGCGGGTCCGGGTCCTCCCGTGCTTGGGTTTGCGGCTCCTTGTCCTGCCAGGCTTGGGTTTGGGGCTCGGGGTCCTCCCGCGCTTGGGTTTGGGGCTCCGGGTCCTGGCGCGCTTGGGTTTGCGGCTCGGCGTCCTGCCACGGCCGGGCCGGCCGGGGCTCGGGAGCCTTCCGAAGCCTGCGCCCAAATCGACGGCCGCGGCCATCCTGCGCCTCGGAGCCGCCATTTTGCGCGTCGGAGTCCTCCCACGCCTGCGTCCGAGGCTCTTGCACTGGCGCAGGCGAGTAGGCCGCCGGCGCGGCCACCCTCGGGGCCTCTATGACGGTGTCCGGCTGCGTGCCGTCCGTCAGCGTCTCGCCGCAGCGCGAGCAGAAGCGCGCCTCGGTCGAGTAGAGCTGCTGACAGCGGGGACAGGAACCGCCGATGCCCGCCTCGCGGACGTCCAGACGCCGCGGCCGTCGACCCAACAGCTGCTCGAACTCACGCAGCTCGCGGTCCGCGGCGAACATTGCCTGCAGCTTGTCGCGCACGAGGTCTTGGCGCTTGCTGCCAAACCGGTACATGTCGAACACGAGCCCGCCGAGGTCGCGGAGCTCGAGCTCGCGGCGCTTGCGCAGATACCGCACGCGTCGCCGGAGCCGACTACGTTCGCGAAAGCCGAGCCGGCGCGGTTCTTGCGCAGGCGTGGGCTCAGAGCGGAGCGCTACCTGCGTCCCCGCCTGGCCTGATCTCGATGACGCGCCGCGCCACCTCACGTGCTGTGCGGGAAGCCGATCATGTGCAAGAGCGCGCCACCAACGATGGACGGCGCGAGCGGGCGAGTATAGCCCCCCAACCTGCAAACAGGCGCTGTTCACGCGCTTGCGTGCACCTTGACGGCCCGTCGCAATGTGACGATCGCTGCTGAGTTTCGTTGCGATTGGACCCTGGTCGCGTCACCCGGGGCGCTCGACACTGCTCGCGAGGCTCCACCTGGGAGCAACTCCAATCGCTAGGAGGTCAAGATGGCATACCGGCTGATGGGCCGACTGCACGCGGCGTTGACGGATTGGCGCGCCGGGCAGTCAGGCCAGGGAACCGTGGAGTACGTCGGTCTGATCTTGCTCGTGGCCGTGGTGCTCGCCGGCGTGGTGGCCGCCACCAAGCACACGAGCATCGGCAGCGGGCAGATCGGAGAGACGATCGTGCGCAAGCTCAAGAGCGCCCTGGATGCGGTGCACTGAGATCGTTCTCGGGCCGGGGGCGGGTCTCCGCCCACCGGTCCGGGTCTGCCCGGTCTGAGAACATGCTTGAGTGGTCCGTCCCGCAAATCCGCGCACCCTTGGACGGCTCCGGATGGCCGCCATGCTGCGTCCTCGGATCTCGAAATACCGCTGGACCACCGGCTTCGCCGGCGGTGCCCCCTTCGATCCTGCGTCCTTGCCTGGCGGCCCCCGGGTCTCGCCCCAGGACGCACGGACTTACGAGACGAACCACTGATGGCTGGAGATCCGTTTCGCGAGCGTCCGATTGCAGTCTTCGATTCCGGCGTCGGGGGGCTCACGGTTCTCCACGAGCTCCTCGTCTCGTTGCCGCACGAGGACTTCGTCTACCTGGGAGACACGAAGCGCTTTCCCTACGGCGAGCGGGATGCCGCGGAGCTTCAGCGCTTCGCCCTGCAGATCGCCGACTTCCTGCTCGACCGCGGGGCGAAGCTGCTCGTCGTGGCATGCAACTCCGCCGCGTCGGCCGCCATCGACGCACTCGAAGCTCACGTCGCGGCACGGGGGGAGGATCTCGACGTCGTCGGCGTGGTGACCCCAGAGTCCCAGCTCGCGGTCGAAGCTACGCACAACGACCGGATCGGCCTGCTCGCCACCCCGGCCACGGTGGCCAGCGGCGCCTACACTCGCGCTGTCGAGGCCAGCGATCCTCACGTCGAGCTCGTCGCGGTGCCCTGCCCCGACCTCGCCCCGATCATCCAGAGCGGCTTCCCGTTCGACCAGCGCGTGGTCGACACGGTGCGTTCCTACTGCGAGCCTCTCCGTCACGCGGATGCGGACACGGTGATCCTCGGCTGCACCCACTACCCGCTCGTGGCCCCGATGCTGCAGCGAGCCCTGGGGCGGGCCGTGAGCCTGGTCAGCTCGGGCCACGCGGTCGCCCGCAGGGTGGAGCATGCGCTGGCGGCGCGAGGAAGCGCAAGTCAGGCCGAGGTCGAGGGCGAGTACCGCTTTCTGTGCACGGGCGACATCGACGCGTTTCTCACGCTGGGTACGCGCTTTCTCCAGATGCCCCTCGGCGACGTCATGCACGTGGACCTGCCGGCGGGGGTGCCGGCATGACGCGGACGCGCAGCTACGGACGGTCGGCCGCAACGCTGCGCCCCACGGTGATCGAGCCGGGCTTCATCCGCACGGCGACGGGATCGGCACTCATCTCGGTCGGCGAGACGCGCGTGATCTGTACGGCCAGCGTCACACCGACCGTTCCGAAATGGCTCTCGGGCAAGGGGAAGGGTTGGCTCACCGCGGAGTACGGGATGCTTCCGGCCTCGACCGGGGACCGCAAGGCCCGTGACGCCGC
>JBBSIW010000115.1:0-7221 GCA_038231895.1 Solirubrobacterales bacterium
CCGGGCACCTCCGCGCGGGAGCTGCTCGACGCGCTGCGCGGCGATCCACGCGTCCGCGCCGTCGTTCCCGTTGGGCGACTGAGCCTGCGCGCGGCCCCCAACGACCCAGCGCTCTCCCAGCCGGATGGGACGCCGGGCACTCCGCCGGGCACCGTGGTCCAGTGGCCCTACGCCCGTGAGGGGCTGGATCGACTGTGGGACATCAGCCACGGGGACGCGGCCCTGGTCGGAGTCATCGACACCGGCGCGAGCGGCGACCACCCCGACCTCGCCGGCAAGATCCAGGGTGGCGTGGACCAGAACGGCGACGACGGCTTTCCGCCCACGATTGACATCAACGGGCACGGCACGCACGTGGCCTCCCTGGCCTGTGGGGCCGCCGGCAACGGTGTGGGGATCGCGGGCGCGGGCGGCAACTGCCGGCTCCTCGTCGAGCGGACCGACCTCACCACCGCCAGCGTCGCAGCCTCCATCATCGACGCCACCAACCGCGGGGTGCAGGCGATCAACTTGAGCCTCGGCGGCGATGGCGGGCGACCGCCGGACCCCGCATTCGTCTCGGCCATCGACTACGCCTATCAGCACCAGGTGGTGGTGGTTGCGGCCGCGTCGGACTTCGCGGACACCGATCAGGGACAGCCGGCAAGCCTGCTCCAGCCGACGGGCACGGGGCCGGACCTGGGCTCCCCGCAGATCAAGGGCCTGTCCGTGACCGCGGCCACATTCGGCGAGGCGCCCTCGGGAGGGGGGGTCGGGTCGCAGATCTCCCTCGCTGCGTTCGGATCGTTCAACCCCTTCGACGCCGGGGGAGGAGGTCCACACGGGCTGATCGGGGCCTTCCCCCCGCCGACGCTGGCGCGGGAGCAGATCGACTTCTCGACCTTCCCGCCGCGCGCGCCCTGCGGCTGTCGGACGTCGCTCGGGGGCGACAATCGCTACGGATACCTCCAGGGCACCTCGATGGCCACGCCGCAGGTCGCTGCCGTGGCAGCCGTGGTGCGCACCATCAATCCGCTGCTCTCGGCGGCCGAGGTGATTCGGCTGCTCAAGGAGACCGCGCGCAGGCCCACCGGTGTGGGGTGGACGCCCGGGCTGGGCTGGGGCATCCTCGACGGCGGTGCCGTAGCTGACGTGGCGCGCCGGATCGATCGGCAAGCGCCGACCTCTCGCCTGCGGGCGCCGCGGGTCACGAAGGCCAAGCGCTTCACGCTGCGCTGGTCCGGGGGTGATCCGCCGGGCGCGCCGGCGCTCGTACCCTCCGGCATCGCCTTCTTCGACGTCTACGCCTCGCGTGACGGCAAGCGCCTGCATCGCATCGGTCACACCGCCAGCAGGCGCATGCGCTTCAGCGGGCGCAAGGGCTCGCGCTACCGCTTCTTCCTCGTCGCCACCGACCGTGCCGGCAACCGCGAGGCGCGCTCCTCCAAGCCCAAGACGACCACGCGCGTGGTCAGCCCCAAGCGCAAGGCCCGCAGGCGCTGAGTCGCGCGTCAGACCCGGGTCTTGCGGCCGTTGCGGGCCGTCGCGCGGGTGCGGCGCTTGGCCTTCTTCCCGCCACGCTGCTCGCCCGCCGCGCGTAGGAGCTCATCCAGCGCGTGCTCGATGCCGAGCTGGACGACGTCGAGATCGGGCAGCGCATCGTAGTCGGCGAGCAATCCGAAGTTGAGCCCGCCGTTGTAGGACATGATCGCGATGGCCAGGGCGTGGTTCTCGGGGAGAAACGCGATGGGGAAGAGGTCCTTGAGCTCGCGACCCAGCACGTAGAGCGGAAACTGGGGGCCGGGGATGTTGGTGACGATGAGGTTGAACAGCCGGGTGGAGAAGTTGAGCCTGGAGGCCTGGGCCAGGATCGTGGGGGGAGCGAAGTTGTTGACGCTGGCCAGCACCTCTGCGCCGATCGCCTGCTTCGAGTCCTTGAGACCGTCCATGGCCTGCTTGACGAACGCGAGCCGGGCCGCCGGGTCCTTGATGTAGACCGGCAGCGGGCCGCGCATGGCGGCGATCCGGTTGCCCAACTGGCCCTGCTCCTGCTCGGCGCGGATCGAGACCGGCACGAGGCCGCGCATCTCGAGCCCCTCCGTCCGCACGCCGCGCGCGTTCAGCCATTCGCGCAGCGCGCCGGAGACCACGGTGAGCACCACGTCGTTGACCGTTCCCCCCAACGCGTCCTTGACGCGCTTGAAGTCGGCGAGCTCGCAGCGCACGACGGCCACGCTGCGATGTGAGCCGATCTCGACGTTCAGCGGCGTGTCGGGCGCCGGGTTCAGCACTGCCCAGGCCACCTCGCCCACGCCCTCGACGGCCTCCCGGACCTTGTCCAGCGCGGCCTCGGGTCGGGCGACCGCGGCTACCGCACGGCCTCCCACGTGCAGCGATGTCCTGACCAGTCCGGTGAGCCCGGCAGCCACGAGCTCGGCCGCCGAGGGCTCGGGACGGGGGACCCATTCCCCGCCGTCGGGTTCGATGGACTGGGGGACCGGCGTGAGGTCGAACAGGACGGTGAGCAAGTCGACGCCCGCGATGCCGTCGATCAGCGCGTGGTGGGTCTTGCTGATCAGTCCGAAGCGGGCGTCCTCGAGCCCCTCGACCACCCAGACCTCCCACAATGGCTTGGAGCGGTCCAGCCGCTGGGAGAAGATGCGTGCGGCCAGCCGCAGGAGCTGCTCCTCGCCGCCCGGCTCGGGCAGCGCGGTATGGCGCACGTGGTACTCGAGATTGAAGCTCGGGTCGTCGATCCAGAGCGGCCGGCCGGCCTCCAGAGGTGGGGTGACGAGCTTCTGGCGGTAGCGCGGGACCAGGTGCAGACGACTGCGGATGTGGTCGAGGAAGTCTTCGATGGCCAACGGCGGGCCTTCGAAGATCGTCAGGCCGCCGACGTGCATGTGCGAGGACTCGCCTTCGTTGTGCAGGAACGATGCGTCGACCGCGGTCAGTCGGTCGAGGTGTCGTGTCTGCGCCATCGTCCCGTCTCCGCTCGCTCGCCTGTTGCGCTGCTAACCCTATACCCGGCCTAGACTCCGGTCACTGTGACGCGGATCCTGTTCGTCCACAGTCGGCGCGCCAGCTTCATCGAGCTCGACCGCCGCCTGCTGAACGAGCGCTACGAGGTGCGCGACCTCTACCAGCCGGGGCGCTGGGCGAACCCACTGCGGGTGCTGCGCGCGGTGCGCGATTGTGACCTCGTCCTGGGATGGTGGGCGCACTGGCACACGCTGTGGCCGATCACGCTGGCGTGGCTCATGCGCAAGCCCTCCGTGCTCATCGTCGGTGGCTTCGACACCGCCAACCTGCCCGAGATCGGCTACGGCCACCAGCAGGGCGGGGCGCGCAAGTGGGTGAGCCGCTGGATCATGCGGCGAGCCGGCAGCCTGGCCACCAATTCCCACTATTCCCGCGCGGAGATCGAGCGCAACGTCGGCATTCCCGGCGACCGGGTGACCGTCATGCACCACGGCGTCCCCGACCCCGTCGGCGAGCTTCCCGCACCGGCGAGCGATCCGCGCGCGCTCACCGTGGGAATGGTCGATCGCCCGAACCTCGAGCGCAAGGGGCTGCGGGCGTTCGTGGCCGCCGCGGCGCAGGTGCCCGACGTCTCCTTCGTATTGGCCGGGCGCTGGGTGGACGACGCGGTTGACGTGCTCCGCTCCGAGGCGCGGTCCAACGTGAGCCTGTGCGGTTGGCTGGAGGACGACGAGCTGCTGGAGTGCTATCGCCACGCGTCGGTCTACGTACAGGCCTCCCAGCACGAGGGCTTCGGCGTCTCGGTCGCGGAGGCGATGCTCGCCGGATGCGTCCCGGTGGTCACCGCCGTGGGCGCCCTTCCGGAGGTGGTCGGGGACGTTGGCGTGCTGCTCGACGACGCCGCTCCGGCGAGCGTGGCCGAGGGCGTGCGAGCGGCGCTCGCGCTCGGTCCCGACGCCGGCGCGCGCGCGCGGGAGCGCGTGGTGCGGGAGTTCTCCGTGGATGCCCGTCGCCGGGCGCTGCACGAGCTGGCCGAATCGGCGCTGCGCCGATCGCCTGAGTGAGCGCCGTCCGCGTGGCCGGGGCGAAACTCGGACGCGGCTACCTGTTGGTAGGAGACGGCGCCCCTGCCGGCAACCGCCCTTGGAGGTATCTCGTGACTCGACGGATACTGCTGCTCGCGCTGGGCATCTGCGCACTGAGCCCGGCCGCGGCGTCGGCCGCCCCCACGGTCTCGCTCGACGACGTCTCCCATCTCGAGGGCAACAGCGCCACCAGCAACGCCACCTTCACCGTGCGTCTGTCGGAGGCCGCACCCGCCGGTGGGATCTCGGTCGCCTACGCCACCCAGGACGTCACGGCGAAGTCCCCCGGCGACTACCAATCGGCGGCCGGGGTCGCCACGATCCCCGCCGGCGCCACGTCGGCGCCCATTGACGTCGCGGTCGTCGGCGATGCGCTCAGCGAGGCAAACGAGGCCTTTGCCGTCAACCTCTCCAGCCCCACCAATGGTGCCACGCTCGCCGACGCGCAGGGAGTCGGCACCATCGTCAACGACGATCCGCCGCCGGCGCTGCGGGTCAACGACGTGCGCGTGGCCGAGGGCGACAATGGGCCGCGGGCGGCGACGTTCACGGTCTCGCTGTCGCAGGCCAGCGGACAGGACGTGAGCTTCCGCTACGCGACATCGGACGGGAGCGCTCGCGCGCCGGGCGACTATGCGCCGGCGTCGGGCGCCGTCGTGATCCCGGCGGGCGCGACCTCGGCGAGCGTCGGCATCGCGGTGCGGGGGGACCTGACCGACGAGTACGACGAGAGCTTCAACCTCAACCTGTCGAGCGCGACCGCAGCGTCGGTGGCGGACGGACGCGGCGGGGGCACGATCGTTGACGATGACGGCGCGCCCTCGCTCTCGGTGCGAGACGTCCGCGTCCGCGAAGGCGACCGTGGTGTCACCCTCGCCGGCCTGGTCGTCGGCCTCTCGCGCGCGAGCGGCAAGCCGGTGACCGTCCACTACGCCACGAGCGCTGGCTCGGCGGGGGCCGGGACCGACTACGTCGCCCGATCGGGGACGCTGAGCATTCCGGCGGGGGCGGTGGGGCGGACCGTGAACGTCGGGGTGATCGGCGACACCCGCCACGAGCCCGATGAGTCCTTTGCGCTCAAGCTCTCGAGTGCGCGCAACGCGTCGATCCGCGACGCAACCGGGATCGCGGCCATCCAGGACGACGACGCCGCCAATAGCGCTCCCCGCGTCACGCGCTACCGGGTGGCGCCACGGGTGTTCCGCGCCGCCCGCGGGGGCGGATCGTTGGCAGCGCGGCCGGTCGGCACCCGCGTGAGCTTCCGCCTCTCCGAGCCCGCGCGGGTCGTGTTCGCCGCGCCGTCGCCTTTCGCATCTCAGGCTGATCGTACGCAGGAGGTCGCGAGTATCGTCAGGCTCTGAGCACCATCGTGCCATTCCGTGCCCTCATCATCGTCCTCGCCCTCCAGCTCGTGCTCGGCGCGATCTTTGTCGTCTGGGCGGCGAGCGGGTTCCCCGGGATCGACCGTGGTACCGCACGCGGCGCCGCTGCGGGCAGTGCGCCGAAGTCCACCGCGCAGCGCTTCGATGGCGCCCGGGCGTTCGCCGAGCTGCGCGCAGAGGTGGACGTCGGCCCGCGCCCGGCGGGTTCGCCGAAGCTCCGACGTCTGGCTTCGCGGCTGCGCGCTCGGCTGCCACGGGGTCGTTTCGAGACGGTGGGCGGGGGCCTGCGCAACATCGTGGGAACGCTGCCCGGGCGGAGCCCAGCCGTGGTGGTCGCGGCGCACTACGACACCAAGGACATTCCCGGATTCGTGGGCGCCGAGGATGGGGCGGGCGGCACCGCGGCCGTGCTCGAGCTCGCGCGCGTGCTCTCCAAGGGCCGCCCGCCCAACGCCCCCGAACTGCGGTTCGTGCTCTTCGACGGGGAGGAGAGTCCCCGTGGGTCCGGCGACTTCCTCCGTGACGGCGTCCGGGGGAGCCGCGCCTACGTCCGCGCGCATCGCCGCGAGGTGCGCGAGATGATCCTCCTGGACTTCATCGCAGACCGCCATCTCAGCCTGCCCCGGGAGGTGGGCTCTGATGCCGGGCTGTGGCGTCGCCTGCGCGCGGCGGCCGCGCGCGTCGGCGTCGCGCCCGTCTTCCCCGACCGCACGCGGGCGATCGTCGAGGACGACCACACGCCGTTCGCGGCGGCCGGCGTCCCCGCCATCGATCTCATCGACTTCGACTATCCCTACTGGCACACGACCGCTGACACGCCCGACAAGCTCTCGGCGCGCAGCCTGGATGCGACGGGCGAAGCGGTACTCGAGCTGCTCAGTCCGGCACGCCGCAGCGGCCGTGCTTGAAGAACGCCTTGGCCGTCCTCCGGGTCGAGCTAACGTACTTCACGATGAGGTCGGCCTTGCAGGTGACTGTCCGGGCTCGGTTTGAGTCGGTGTAGCGGAACACGACCCGGTGGTCGTGCACGCGGCGTGCCTTGCTCAGCGTCTGGTGACTGACCCCCTTGCGGATCTTGCGCTGCTTGGCCTCCAGCTTCTTGGCCAGGCTAGTAGCGCTGCGCAGGCTCAGCAGGTGCGCCTCCGCGGTCGCGGCACTCCCGCCGATGAGCCCGGCTGTCACCACGAGCCCGGTTGCTGTCCTGCGCATGGCACCTCCCTCCCTGCGACATGCCCGCCGCACTGCTTCGATGTCCATTAGGCTACCCGATTCCGAGGCGTCCGGCTACACGGACGGAACGCTCCGCCGTCGCCCTACACTGGTGGGCGCGATGAGCTTGTCCACCCAGCCGCGCCACGTCCCGGAGAAGCTTCTGCTGGCTGCCCCACGCGGCTATTGCGCCGGCGTCGATCGCGCGGTGCAGACGGTCGAGCACGCACTCAACATCTACGGTGCCCCGGTCTACGTGCGCAAGGAGATCGTCCACAACAAGCACGTGGTCGCCGAGCTGCGTCAGCGGGGAGCCATCTTCGTCGATCAGGAGACGGAGGTACCCGAAGGCTCCACCGTGGTGTTCTCGGCCCATGGGGTCGCGCCCTCGGTGCATGCGAACGCCGCGGAGCGCCGACTGTTCGCCCTCGACGCGACCTGCCCGCTGGTCACCAAGGTGCACGTCGAAGCGAAGAAGTTCGCCGACGAGGGCTACACGATCGTCCTCATCGGGCATGCCGGCCACGAGGAGGTCGAGGGCACGATGGGGGAGGCGCCCGAGCACATGATCCTCATCGAGACCG
>JBBSIW010000116.1:0-7217 GCA_038231895.1 Solirubrobacterales bacterium
AACGTCATTTGGGCGGACTTCGTGCGCCTCGGCTGGATGCCGTACGACAGCCTGGTGGACCGCGCCCGCTCCCACGGGCTCAATGTCCAGCTCACGATCATGGGTACGCCCAAGTTCTACGATCGAAAGGCCAGTCGCCTGCTGAGTTGGAAGAGTCCCTCCGCCGCCCGTATGGGGAGCTTCGCCGGTTCCATCGCCGGCCATTTCCGCGGTCACGTCCTCCGTTACTCGGTCTGGAACGAGCCAAACCTCAGCTTCTTCCTCGAGCCCCAGTCGAAGGCTCCGGTCCTGTATCGCAACCTCTACCGGGCGGCGTACAAGGCGATCAAGTCGGCCGATCCGACAGCCAAGGTGCTCTATGGCGAGCTCTATTCCGGCAACCTCAAGGGGAAAGGGGGCACGGCGCCGCTGACGTTCCTCTCGCGCGCGACCGGGGGCCTGCGTGCAGACGGCTTCGCCTACCACCCATTCCAGTTCAACTTCGGCCCGTTTCAGCGCAACCGCCGTTACGTCGCCCTGTCAAGCGTGTCGCGGTTGCGATCCAACCTGCGCAGTTTGGCGCGGCGCGGCCGCCTTCGCACCCCTGGGGGCCGAGCGCTGCCCATCTACTTCACCGAGTTCGGCTACCAGGTCAAGGGGAGCTGGGTGCTCAAGCCCGAACGCAAGCGCGCCAACTGGACGGTAGCCGCCTTCCAACTCGCCAAGCGCAGCGGTGTGCGCTCGATGCTCTACTACCACCTGGTCCGCAGCTACACCCGACGCTGGGACTCCGGGCTCATCACATCGGGCGGATCGCTCTTGCCGCCGTTCTCGGCGATGGTGCGTGCGCGGCGCGGGCTCGTAGGGTTCTAGGCCGCCGCTCGTCGTTCCTAGCCTACGGTGAGGGCGTGGATCGTCGTTCCTAGCCTACGGTGAGGGCGTGGATCCGGCCAGCATGGCCAGGTCGAACGATCCGCAGTTCATGCACTGACCGGCTACCCGCCAGCTCGCATGCGCCATTACGTGAGCGCCGCAGTGCTGACAGGCGCAGCGCACCTTGCACCGCACGGATGTGATCGAGCCATCCGCAAAGGCCGGTTCGGGGGTCCAGGGTGCCATGGCTTCCATATCGGTGGGTGACTTGTGGTGCGTCTAGGGATTGGAGAGGACACATGGCCCAAGGGTCGACGCGTGGTTGGCGCGCCGCCGCTACGACATGGATCGCCGTCTCCCGGGTCGAACTCTATCCCCCAAGCCGGTGAGTGCAACAAAACGTCCAGGACGGTTGGCGCAGGGGACTCAGCGGAAGGCCTGCGCGAGCTGGCACACCAAGTCGGGGAGCCGATCCGAGTCCCGCGCCAGCGCCAGCTGGCGGATCGCGCCGTTCTCCCGCGCGATGCTCGGGATGAGCGAGAGCTCAGCTTCGCAGCCAAGGTCCTGGGCGTGGGGGAGGCAGCGCGAGAGGAGATCACCGAGCACGTCGATCAGGGGCCGTCGCGTGTACGCGTCGGGGTCGACGAAGCTCGCACAAATGCCGTCGCGAGCGGCGAGGAAGCGGTTCTCGTTGAGCACCTCCGGAAGGGTCAGCAGCTTTGAGGAGACGAAGCCCTTGGTGAGCTCCAAGCGGGCGACCGACTGCACGAGCGCCGCGAGGGCGGCGGTCTCCTCGACGCTCGTCTGACTGTCCATGATCCGGATCTCCACCGTCCCGAACCGAGGCTGGGGCCGCACGTCCCACCACAGGAAGGTCGGGTCGGGAAACGCCTCGCAGCGGATCAGCAGGTCGACGGCCTCCACGTACTCGCTGTAGCCCGCGAATGCACGAGGAATGCCAACGCGGGGAAACGCGCCGAACAGCGGCGTACGAGCGGAGGCCAGGCCCGTGTCGCGACCCTGCCAGAACGGCGAGTTCGCCGACAGCGCGAGGAACGTGGGCAGATGGCCGCGCAGCCGGTTGGCCAGGTCGATCGCCGCCTCGGGCTCGGGCACGCCCACGTGGACGTGCATGGCGAACGTCGGCTCACGCCGCACGAGCTCGCGCATCGAGCCGTGCAGGAACTTGTAGCGCTCGCCGTCTGAGACGACCGTGTCCTGCCAGACCGCGCACGGGTGGATGCCAGCCGCGGCGGCGTCCAGCTCGAGTCGTTGCAGCTGCTCCGCGAGCTGGCTCCGCAGGTCGCGGAGCTCGGCGGCCGCACCCGCGACCGAGCCGTGCACTCCGGTGGCCAGCTCGATGGCCGAGCGGTGGGTCTCGGGCGTGACGTGGTCGGCCAGATGGGGCTCGAGCTGCGGGAGCACCGTGTCGATGCGCTGGGCCAGCGACCAGTCCTGGGGATCCAGGAGCATCACCTCCTCCTCGATGCCCAGCGTGTAGGGCTCGCCCACGGCCCCGGGCTGCCATTCGGCCCATGCCGGAACGCCGGTCACGACGCCGGGTTCATGCCGCCCGGGCCCGAGGATCGCTCGCCGCCCGAGCCCGAGCGGCATCCACGAACGCTCGGAAGATGGCGGCGTGCTCGGGATAGCCCACCAGGGATTCGACGTGCCACTGGACCCCGAGGAGGAAGTCGCGATCGTCGGCCTGCAGCGCCTCGACGACGCCGTCGTCCGACCAGGCGATGGCTCGCAGTCCGTCCCCCAAGCGATCCACCGCCTGATGGTGGAAGGAGTTGACCTCGAGCTCTTCCATGCCCACCACCGAGACCAGCATGCCCTTGGGATCGAGCCGGACTCGATGCGTGACCTCCTCACCGGGCTGCTGCTGTCGATGGCGCCCGCTGCCGGTGCGCTCCGGGAGGTGCTGGACCAAGGTGCCGCCGCGCGCGACGTTGAGCAGCTGGGCGCCTCGACAGACCGCAAGGACGGGCAGGCCGCATGCGTCGGCCCGTGCGGCGAGCGCGAGCTCGAAGCGATCGAGATCGGGCCAGGTGGGCCCGAGCTGGGGGTGCTCGGGCTCGCCGTAGCCGCTGGGGTGGACGTCGGGGCCGCCCGAGAGGCAGACGCCCGAAAAGCGTTCGAGCAGACCGTCGATGACCTCGAGCGGCATGGGGGGAATCACGACCGGAAGCGCTCCGGCCGCCTCGATGGCGTTGAGGTAGGACAAGCCCAGCGCCATCTCGGTCGCCGCCGGCTCTCCCTCGGGCGTGGGAGAGAACTGGCCGGCGGTGCGCATCTCAGACGTCGTGACGCCGATGAGTGGCCTCACGCGAGCACCCAGGTGTCCTTGGCGCCGCCGCCCTGGGAGGAGTTCACGACCATCGCGCCCGGCGCACGCGCATAGCGTGTCAACCCGCCGGGCAGCACCGAGCACTCCACGCCGCGGCATACCGCGAAGACGCGCAGGTCGACATGGCGCGGTTGCAGCGCGCCGTTGGACACGGTTGGATGGCGGGAGATCTCCACGAGGTCCTGCGCGATGTATCGATCCGGCTCCTGGGTCACCCTGCGCTCCAGCGAGACCATGTCGCCTGGCTCGGCGTGGGCGCATATGACGACGCCATGTCCGCCGTGCCCGAAGCGCGGCTTGACGACGAGCTCTGGCAGCCGTCGCAGCGCCTGAATGAGCACGTCGGGGTCTCCGAGGTCGTGCGTCGTCACCGAAGCCAGTATGGGCTCCTCCTGGAGGTAGAAGCGCACCATGTCCTCCACGTAGGCGTGCACGAGCTTGTCGTCGGCCACTCCGGTGCCAAAGCCGTTGACACAGGTCAGGCGCCCGTCCCGCCAGGGACCGAGCAGCGCCTGGGCAAGGGCGGTCGGGCGGCCCTCCGGGTCGCGAAGGCTCGAGTCATCGGTGCGCCGGTAGATGCAGTCGATGCGGCGACGGGACCCGTCGACCCACGCGAAGAGCTCCGAGCCTTGGACCTCGAGATCGTCCAGGGTGACGATGGGGATGCCGAGCATGTGCGCGATCGCCTCGTGCTCGTACCAGGCGCTGTTGGTCGGCCCGTCCGAGAGCAGCGCGACCGCGCCTTCGGTCAGGCGAGCCGAGCCCCACAGTGCGAACGCAAACCAGTCTCGCCAAGCGGCGCGGACGTCGAACGGCGGTGCGCCCACGATCTCTCCCAGGCGATCGGCCACGATTCTGCTCACCGTCATCGCATACGCCGAGCCCGATGGGGTCCGCAGGTTGTCCTCGAGGACCTCGAAGCGGCCGTCCGAACCGCGGACGACATCGAAGCCCGCCATCAGCGGCGCGCGGGCGATCGTCTCCGGGAAACCAAGCAGGTCACGTTCGAACGCCGGTGCCGCGGTGACGGCATGAGCCGGCACCACCCCGGCGTTGACGATCGCTTGGGCGCCGTAGGCGTCCACGAGGAAGGCCTGGAGCGCACGGCTGCGCTGCGAGAGCCCAGCTTCGAGTGCCTCCCATTCCTCGGCCGATATCAGCCGCGGCACAGGATCGACGGTGAACGGGGCGGACACGCCGCCAGGGCCGGCAAACTCCAGCCCGCATTCGACCACTCCGTCGCACACCGTGCGCTCCAGCACCTCCAGATCCTGCCCGACCAGCGCGCTCAGCAGATCGCGATAGTGCTCACGGGGACGCGCGCTTGCGTCATAGGCCTCATCGAAGTAGCGACCGACGTCGTAGGGGGCAATGGTGGCCGGAGCGGCGGGATCGGGCATGACGCCATCCAATCACGACGAGGGCACCGGCGGCTACGCCGGCGAAGGCAGCAGCCGCGCGAGCTGGAGGTGCGTCAGCCCACCGAAATAGGAGAGCTCGATCAGCCGTCTTCGAGCGGCGGGGATCGCCCCCAGCTCCGCCGGCATGCCCCGGGCGGCAAGCGTCGCCGAACGAGTCCGCAGGTGATCACAGGCGCGGTGGCAGAGGCTTCTCCGCGCGAACCACGCCCGGTCTCCAAGGGCCCACCCGGCATAGGCGAGCGAGCCCACCGCTCCCGTCGCCGTGAGGAGCACCCCCGCCGCGGCCACCGCCGCGATGCCCCCGGAGCCCAGGATCAGCACCGTGGCACCGGTGCCGGGGCCGAGGGGCAGCGCCCCGAGGACGGCGACGCCGATGATCACGGCCGTGGCGTCCAGCACGGAGGCGTCGACGCCGCTCGCCTGGAGCAGCAGCCAGTTACGGGCGATCTGAAAGACGATGCCCAGCGTGACGAGCACAATGACCCGGGAGCGGGCACGCCGCTCGCGCATCACACCGAGGCCGGACCAGCAGCCTCGAAGGCGATGCCGCGACACCGACCGCAGACCCGCCAGCGCGCCGAGCATGATCGCGAAGGCGGCCAGCGGCACCCACCAGGGCAGGCCCAGCGGTCCAATCAGGGTGAACGAGAATAGCGCGGCGAGGCTGGCCTCGACCACCAGTATCGGGACCTCCGTGGTGGCCAGGGCGAGAGCCCTGGGACTGCCGGCCGGGGCGCTGCGCCGGCAGTGCCGCGATGCGCATGGCGAATCCCAGCTGACCGTTGACGATATTGACCGCATAGCCCACGCCAGCCGCACGGTAGACGCCGCGGCGGCCCACGGTGCCCCCAGCCGCGCGCACGCACAGGTTCCAGCTCTCGCTGCGCGTCAGCAGCGCGGCGATCTGCAGGACCGCCGCGATCGCCAAGATTCCCAGCGGCGCGCCGGCGAGCGCAACCGTGAACTGATCCCAGCGCCCCGCCAGCACCGCGCCCACAGCGGCGAAGGCCGCGAGGCTCCCGCATGTGACGAGCGTCCCACGGCGCGCGCAGGCAATCCGGGATACCGCCTCGCAAAAGCCCCTCACCGAGATCGGCTACGCGTCGGTGCGCGCATGGCGCAGACGCGCCTCGGCGTGCTCGCACAGGCGCTCGAGCTCGCGCAGCCGGGTGAGACTCGTGGGGCGCGAGCCGCCGTACATCCTGGCCCGGTAGAGGTCGTAGCGCTGGCGCGCGTACCGCGCTTCGGCCACCCGCTGCTCCATCACGTCGGTCGGCAGGCTCATGGCCGCTGCCTAGACGCCGCGCTCGACGCAGACGAGCCAGGTCTCGCGCGCGGCCACGTCGGCGCGACCCGCCGCGAGCTCGTGCACCGCTTGGCTCTCCGCCCCGGTGCCCGCCGTCACGGCGAGCTGATCAGCCAGCCGGCTCTGCTCGTCGCGAGCCTCGTCGAGGCGGCGTACAGCGCGGGCGTAAGCCTCGTCTCCATCCGGCGGCGTGTCGGCGAAGCGCATCATTGTCCTCCAACCCCTCTGGAAAGGCTCACGCGAGGGAGAGAGGAAGAATCCACCGAGCGATCGTCCTTACAGGGTACTGCACCCCGGGCGGGCTAACCAGGGGGTCGGAGGGCCGATGTTGGGGCAATGCGGGCGGAGGGACTCGAACCCCCAAGCTCTTGCGAGCACCGGCTCCTAAGGCCGGCGTGTCTACCAAGTTCCACCACGCCCGCGCAGTGCTGCGTTGAGGCGCAGCAATCGTATGCCCCGGCACCGGACGATGGGTGAAGCGCCGAGTCCTCATCGGCACTGATACGGCGTCGGCGTCGGCCACGGGGCGGCGGCTTCAGCTCTTCGGGCCGACGAACTCGTCCAGTGCGGCGACGGCCTCCCGGCGTGCGACCGAGATGTTGCGCGCATTCATCTGGCGCCAAGCGATGCCCATGAGGTCGCAGTACCGGCAGAAGAGCGCACGGATGTCGGCCGAAGCGTTCGTGAAGCAGTACCGAGGATACTGATAGGCCCTGCGTCCGTGGCGAACTACGTTCATGAAGCGTGAGCCGTCGGAGTGAATCAGTCCCCGCAACAGCGGGCGCGGATCACCGAGGACGATCTCCTCTTGCCAGCTCGTCAGCTCGATACGCCGCAGATGCTTTCTCCCGGGCCCGTGCTGGGGGAACAGGCACGGCCACTGCTTGGAATGCGAGGTAACGGCCACGCAAGACTCCCGCAGTCCGTCGGGGGTCCGCCAGCGCTGCATGACCTCCGTGGCTCGACTTGCGGGCACGACGAGCCGCATCGCGGTTGCGCACTCCGTAGCGATCCTAGGATGCCTCCGATCAACGAAGACTCGAAGCGTGAAGACGCCTCGATGCGCATGCACGAGATGCCCGTCTCCAAGGTACATGCCCAAGAGGTATTGGCCGGACCCCGGTCCGGCCAGCG
This sequence comes from Solirubrobacterales bacterium, assembly GCA_038231895.1. Taxonomy (GTDB): domain Bacteria; phylum Actinomycetota; class Thermoleophilia; order Solirubrobacterales; family Solirubrobacteraceae; genus JALYZC01. Next base: position 7,067 of record JBBSIW010000116.1, read on the forward strand.
CCACCTCGTCGGCCCTGCGCATTGTCTAATACGGCGGGTGGGACTCGAACCCACAAGCCCCGAGGGGCAATCCGTTTTGAGCGGATCTCCTTTGCCAGTTTGGACACCGCCGCATAACGCTCACTATCGCAGCCCCCTCGCCGAAGTCGCG
>JBBSIW010000117.1:0-7186 GCA_038231895.1 Solirubrobacterales bacterium
CGAACCTACGGTCCGAACCCGTGCGCATCTCCCCAACCCCCGAGCGCATCCCGCAACCACCGAACAAAGCCTGCTCAGACCACGAAACGCCGACCGAACGACAGATCCGAGTCACCTACGATCACCCACGGAGCCCCGGAATACTCATCTGGCACCGGCGTCTCGACCGAACTCGTCGTAGCGGTAGCGGCTGCCTCCGGATCGCGCTCCGCGATAACAGCCATGAGTCGCTTAGTCTCGTCGGGAAGTAGCTGGAACAGCGTTCCCTGCATACGGTTGCGCACGGGCTCAGAGACTCTGAGGAACTCGTCCGCCTGGAGCTCGTCCCAGGTGGGGCCTTCAGCTACGCGCGTGAGAGGAACAAGCACAAACGTGGGATTGCCGTTCGCCTCGACGAGACGGGCGACGCGAGCGAGAACCTCGACGCGCTTCTCCGGGGTGGCTGTGTAGCCGAAAACGAGGTCGCCGGGCGAGATGATTTCGTAGTTGCGGCCGAGGCGGCCGCGTCGGAACTGCTCCTCACCCTTGTCGAACAGCTCGTCCCATCTCCATTCGCTCGGCCTTGTGGTCACCAGCCAGGCACGGGCCCTATCCCCTCCAACGGAGGGCGCCGCCGCGGGGTGGATTGCCGGAGCGCTCGCATTGCGGCTCTGGAGCCACCACCTCGCGAACCCGCTCGCATGCCATGTCTTCCCGGTTCCTGGCGGACCGTAGAGAACCGCTTGGTTCTTACGCTCGAGAGCTGCCGCGACCCTCCTGAACAGCGGCTCTTCTTCTGATATCGGGGGCGCGGGCTGATCCTCGCCGCTGTCCTGCGGCTGCACTTCCCCGAGAATGCGTGCACGTACCTTGCTCGAGAGCGGCAACACCGTCTTGAAGGCCCAGTACGGCTGCGGCGGGAACTCCGTGGCGTAGCTCTCGTCCCACCTGACCTTCAGCGTGTGGTTGTGAGTCTCGCGATCCGAATTCCAGACGTAGCCGGGTGACTCGATCGTTCCGACAGCCAGGATCTCCTTCGTTCCCTTGTTGGCCACGACCCGTTCACCAACGGCTAGGTCGAGTAGCAGCCAGACTTCGTCCGCCTTCTCCTTGAGCTTGGCCTCGGTCGCGTGCGTGTCGCCGTACGCTTCCCGGAAAGCGGCGAGGAAGGCCTCCTTGGACTCGTATTGGCGGAGGTCCCCGACCGCTTCCCAGCCGACGCAGATGTAGCTCTCGGCTCGGCACTCGGGCCAGAATCTCGCGTCCCGCCCGGGCGCGATCTTCACGAGCCGGCCCTCGAACGGACTGAAGCGCATGTAGAGCATTCGCTCGAGCGCCTTGGTGGAAGCCTCCGCCAGCTTCGGATGGTTTCGTAACGCCGCGAGGAGTTCTCTGTTGAGTCGAATCGTCCGAATGCTCTGGTCTGCAGCGACGTCGCCGCGGCCTGCGACGCGTAGGAAGTGCCGCAGGTTCTCGCTCGAGGTGATCGGCAGCAGATCGTTCCGGAAGTAGACCCAAAGGACCTTTGTGAGTAGCGCAGCTCCGCGCGTCAGCGGCTCGATCTCGTCGATCTCATCCCAGCGCTGCCGATCCGCGAAGTCGAATGCGTGGATGAAGCCTTCGCGTACCGCGTTCCATGCAACGCGCTCGGTCTCGTAGTCCGGCGGGAAGTACCAGCCGGGTTTGTCGCGGTGCTTGTAGATGATGAGTTTGCGCGCCGAGCCGCCGCGGATGCTGCCCATCTGGTCGGTTTGGCGCTCGATCCAGCGGCAGAAGTTCTCCGGATGGCCCTCCTGCCCTTGGGCGTACTCCTCGAGAGTCATCTCCCGCCAGTGCTCCCGCGGGTAACGACGAAGCGTTTCCTCCCGCTGTTCCGTGGCCTGGTGCTCGAAGGCCTGGTACGCGCTGGGGTCGAACTCAGCGATCGCTCGCTCGAGCGTCAGTTCTCCGGAAGCGGACACCACGCACCCACGATATCCCGCGAGCCACCGTGGCCCCAGTAGCCGGCCGACGGGCGCGCGAGGGTCGTCAGGCCGAAGCTCCGGCGGACGGTGACCCTGCTGGCCCTCAGGTAGACGCTCCAGCGCGCCGCAAACGCGGTGAGCCGGCGCCCGGATCTCCTCGCCGGTGAGGCTGCTCAGACCGCGAGCTTCTCCTGACCGGGCACGGCGTAGAAGGTTGTCTGCATCAGGCGCCGGTGCTCGCCGCGAAGCGCATCTTCGCTCGCCTGCAGAGCGCCGACCAGGTGTGGCTCCGCGCCGTCCTTCACCAGCGCGAGCCTCGCGCGCTCTGCCCGCTCCCGTGCCTCGGAGATGTACAGCAGAACCTTCTCGACCTCGCTGAAATGGGCTTCGTTCATGGCCGGCAACCTCTTCATCGGGTAGGGACGCAGACTACGACCCGAGGCGGATGACGAGGGGCGCGGATTGCGGAAATAGCGCACCCTCTTCGCATCCACTCTCGCTGTCGCGCAGACCCTCATCCGGGGGCTGTCTTCCCCGCTGCGGAAACTCGCTCCGTCGCCCGGTGCTCCCGGGGGCAGGCCGCTCATCGCGCGACCCGCATGCCCCGCGATAGGGTTCCGCCCGGCGGTGCGCACCCGCGCGCCGCAGACCCACACCCATGCGCTTTTTTGAGTTCGAGTCCAAGGAGATCGCCCGCCAGGGCGGCATCCCAACCTCCAAGGGCGGCTTTGCCACCACTCGCGACGAAGCCCGTCAGCGGGCCGAGGAGGTTGGCGGACCCGTGGTGATCAAGTCCCAGGTGCTTACCGGCGGGCGCATGAAGGCGGGCGGCGTGAAGTTCGCCGACACCCCGGATGAGGCCGCCGAGCACGCCGAGGCGATCCTCGAGCTGGAGATCAACGGACAGACGCCACGGGGAGTTCTGATCGACGAGCGCGTGGAGGTGGCCAGCGAGTACTACGCAGGGGTCGTGTGGGACGGCGTTCGCAAGCAGCCGACCATCCTGTTCTCGGACATGGGCGGCATCGACATCGAAGAGGTCGCCCAGGAGCACCCCGATCACCTGGGCCGCGGGCACTTCTCGAATCTCCTGCCCCTCTCGGACTTCCAAGCCAAGCAGGTCATCGCATCGGTTGGAGTAACGGGGCCGGCGCTCATGCGCCTCACCTCGATCGTGACCAAGCTCGCCCGCCTGTTCGTGGATCGGGACATGACCTTGGCCGAGATCAACCCGCTGGCGCAACTGGCCGATGGCAAGTTCGTGGCGGTCGACGCGCACATGGAGATGGAGAACGAGGCGCGCCCCCGGCACGCCGAGCTGCTGCGCGAGCTCGGGGTGGGCGAAGACGAGACCCGCGAGACCCGCGAGCCCACCGAGTTCGAGATCGCCGGTGAGGCGGTCGATGCCCAGGACCACCGGGGCGTCGCGGGGAACGTCACCGAGTTCGACGGCAACCTGGGGCTGGTGATCGGCGCCGGCGGCGGGTCGCTGACGCTGTTCGACGCGGTGCGAAACCAGGGTGGGGACCCCGCCAACTACTGCGAGATCGGGGGCAACCCCTCGGTGGCCAAGGCCTGCGGGCTGGCCAAGCTTGTGCTGGGAAAGCCGGGCGTCGAGAAGATTGCCGTGATGATGTCGATCGTGTCCAACACGCGTGTGGACATCGTGGCGCGGGGGGTGATCAAGGCCTGCGTGGAGCTGGATTTGGATCCGGCAGAGACCATCGCGGTCTTCCGCATTCCCGGGGCCTGGGAGGAGGAGGGCTTCAAGATCCTCGACCGCTACGGCGTCGAGTACTACGACCGCACCGTCTCGATGCACGAGGCGGCCCGACGCGCCGTGGAGAAGGTGCCTGCGGTCAGGGACACCGGTGACGGCATCGGCGAGCCACAGGTGCAATCGGAGAGCACCCCCGGGGAGGTGGCGGAGGGATGAGCATCCTCATCGACGCCGACACGACGTTCATCGTCCAGGGCATCACCGGCCGCGAGGCGGTCAACCTGACCCGCGAGTGCCTGGACTACGGCTCGAAGATCGTCGGGGGCGTCACGCCCGGGCGCAAGGGCCGCGAGGTCCACGGCGTTCCGGTGTTCGACACCGTCGAGCAGGCCATCGACGCCCACGGGAGCCCGATCGACGGCTCCGTGGTCACCGTGCCGCCGGCCTTCACCAAGGACGCTGTGTTCGAGGCCATCGAGAGCGGCGTCGGACTTATCGTGATCGTCACCGAGCGAATCCCCCGCCGCGACGTGGCCGAGATGGTCGAGCTGGCCACCATGCGAGGCGCCCGGCTCATCGGCCCGAACTGCCTGGGGATCATCGTCCCCGACGAGGCGAAGATGGGCGGAATCGGCGGCCCGGCCAAGGACGCTGCCAAGGCCTACACGCCGGGTCCGGTCGGGGTGATGTCGCGCTCCGGAGGCATGACCACCGAGATCTCCTCCACCCTCACCTCGGCAGGGCTCGGTCAGTCGACGGCGATCTCGATCGGCGGCGACGCGATCATCGGCTCGACCTACGCCGAGCTCATGCCGCTCTTCGAGGCCGACGAGCAGACTGAGGCGATCGTCATCTACACGGAGCCCGGCGGCCGTATGGAGGCCGAGCTCTCCGCGTGGGTGGCCGAGCACCAATCCCGCCTGCCGATCGTCGCCTTCATGGCCGGCCGGTTCATGGACGAGATGCCCGGGATGAGCTTCGGCCACGCGGGCACCATCGTCCAGGGCAAGGAGGACACCGCGACCGAGAAGATCGCGCGCTTGGCCGAGGCGGAGATCCCGGTGGCACAGGAGATCTCCCAGATCCCGGATCTGGTCAAGGAGAAGCTCTCCGATCGCGCGCCGGCATGAGGAGCGATGCCCTGTTCATCGGCCTGGACGTCGACGACGGCACCGCCGCCGACCGCGAGCTGGCGGCCAAGCTCACGGAGGTGTGCCCGGTGGACATCTTCGGCCAGGACGACGATGGTGCCCTCGTGCTCGTCGAGGGCAACCTCGATGAGTGCGTGCTGTGCGAGCTGTGCCTCGAGGTCGCCCCGCCGGGCACGGTCACGGTGCACAAGCTCTACCAGGATGGCGCCAGCCTCACGCGAGACTGAGTCCTCGCCGTGCGCAAGCTCACCATCATTGCGTTGGCACTGGGCCTGCTGGGAACCGCCGCCGCAGCCGCGGCGCCCCGCGGAGCCGCGGCGTTCGTGTGGCACGCACAGCCGCCGCTGCACCGCCCGCTCGCCCACCAGGCCGTTCTGCGCAAGCGCACCTGGGTGCCACGCGTGCGGATCACGGAGTACTATCCGGCGCCCGAGCGCTGGGCGCTCGGCGCGGCGGTGAAGGCGCCGGGGCTGCGGGCCAAGCATCGCGTGGACTGGCTCTATGGCGGCTTCGGGCTCTCGATGCAGGGCACGGGGATCGGACTCGACGGGCGCCTGTACCACATCGACCGACTCGGGCGCGGAGCATGGGTCAACCGTGCCGGAAAGGCCACCTATGACGGGATCCAGAGCAACGGCCCCCCCTACTGGCGCCAGGGTGGATACTGGCGAAACAGCAAGGGCGGGGTGACCTTTCCGCTCCTAGCCGGTCCGTGGAGCAATGGCGCCGGCCGCAGCTTCGTCGCGCCGCCCGCGGGCATCTCCTTCGCTCCGGGCGCCGGAACGCCCGGCCTGCGCTACTACCGGACCATCGCGGTGGATCCCACCCTCATCCCCTTGGGCTCGAAGGTCTTCATCCCCTTCTACCAGAAGGTCACGGGGTCAGGATGGTTCAAGGCGGTCGACACCGGGGGCGCCATCATCGGTCGCCATATCGACGTCTACCGCCCTCCGCCGAACGTGGTCGACGATCCGGGGCGCTCCCTGCGAAACCAGCGCGTCCTGGTCGTGCCGCCCGGCTCCTGACGCCAGCGGTCACGTGATGGCGGCCTCCCGCACGACGCTCCGCACCGCGGGCGTGCTCGCGGTCGCCGCGCTCACGATGGCCGGGTCGTCCGCCGGTGCCCGCAGCGATGCCGGCGAGGATCCCGCGGGCGATGCCAAGGGCCCACTCGACCTCGTGAGGGGGACGCTCGCCCCAGACGGCCAGAACCTGAAGCTCGTCGTGCGCACCACCCAGCCTTGGGGCCCCCGCCAGCTCGACGCGACCCGCGGACGCTCCGCGTGCGTCGAGATCTTTCGTGGTGCCCAGCCCACCCCGAGCTCGACGTTGTGCGTGGTCGGGCGCGCCGACTCCACCCGGGCGGCGCTGCGATTCACTCGCCTGTCGCCGACGGGCCGGACCATGGCGACCCGCACGATCACCCACGGCGTGCGGAGGCCGGGCACCGACGCGCTCGTCGCCGTCCTCACCCCCTCCCAGCTCGAGCTCCCGGTCGGCGCCTTCCGCTATCGCGTGCTGACGAGCTGGACCGGCGCCCCCGGATGCATCGCGGCTGCATGCCTCGACGCGTCGCCTGACAGCGGGACGATCGCGGGCGCGGTCGGGCCGCCGCGGATGGTCGGTTGCCGGCCCACCGGCCCCAGCTACCGCACCAGCGGCCCCGCCGGGCCCAAGCGCGTCGCGCTCACCTTCGACGACGGGCCGAGCTCCTACACGGCCTCCGTGCTGCGGACCCTGCGCCGCTTTCACGCCCGCGCCACGTTCTTTCTCGTGGGTCGCGAGATCGGGGCCAACCGGCAGCTGGTGCGACAAGAGCTCGCCGAGGGCAGCGCCGTGGGCGACCACACCTACGACCACGCAGACGTGTCGGCGGGCGGGCCGTTCGCGGCCGGGGAGATCGGGCGAACGGACCGGCGCATCCGCGAGGCCAGCGGCTATAGCCCGTGCCTGTTTCGCGCCCCCTACGGAGCGCTCAGCGGCTCGCTGCTCGGCGTCGCGCGCAGCCAGGGCATGCTCACCATCGGCTGGAACGTCGACCCGCGGGACTGGTCGCTCCCGGGGGCCGACGCCATCTCCCGGCGCGTCCTGGAGGCGACGCGACGGGGGTCGATCGTGATCATGCACGACGGAGGTGGCAACCGCGCGGAGACGGTGGCCGCACTCCCGGCGATCATCCGGACGCTGCAATCCCGCGGCTACCGGCTGGTCACGGTCCCGGAGCTGCTCGGCCTACGGCCGAGCTACGGGTGACCCAGGAACGGCCACCATGCCCGAGCTGCCAGAGGCCGAGCGCGCCCGCCGCGAGATCGAGCGCGTCCTGCACCTGCGCATCGTGGCCGTGGACGACGGCGACAGCTACGTCTGCCGGC
>JBBSIW010000118.1:0-7179 GCA_038231895.1 Solirubrobacterales bacterium
GCCGAGCTGATCTGGTTGAAGCTGCGCCTCCTGCTCGGCGCGAGCGTGTAGCTCCGCGTCAGCTCGCGCCGTGTTCGACTTTCGCTACCACGCCCTCTCGCTCGTCGCCGTCTTCATGGCGCTGATGCTCGGCATCCTGCTTGGAGTGGCGATCGGCGACAAGGGGCTGCTCTCGCGCGCCCAGAAGGACATCGTGAGCTCGCTGCGCAACCAGCTGCGCAACGAGCGGGCGGGCATGGACCGGCTGCAACGAACGATCGCGCAACGCGACCGCCTCGAGACCGAGCTCTATCCACTCGTCGTTCAGGGCCGCCTCAACGGCCAGCGTGTCGGGCTGATCGCGATCGGCAACCTGAGCGACGGCACCATTCGCGACGTCCGCGACGCCCTCAAGGACACCGGTGCCCGCCTGACGCTCGAGGCGGTGGTCAACCGGCCGCCGCGACTGGACGGCCTGTCGCCGCGCGACAGCGGCGTGCGGGGCAAGCCTCTGTCGAGCGACCCCCGCGCCGTGACTCGCTTCGCACGGCGCTTCGGAGCTGCCCTCACCCAGGGCGCACCACTGGTAAAGCGCACGCGGCGTGCGGTCCTGGGCGCCTCCAGCGGCAGCTTCGACGGGATGGAGGCCGTCGTGGTCGTGCGCGACCGGCCGGCCAGCCTCGGTGAGCCCGACGCGGCGGTGTCCCGGGCCTTCGAGAACGGGCTGATGGCTGGGCTGGGCGCCCGGAACGTCTCCGTCGTGGGTGTGGAGGAGACGAGCACGGAGCCCTCCCAGATCTCGTGGTACCGCAGCCACCGTCTTGCCAGCGTGGACGACGTCGACAGGCTGGCGGGGAAGGTCGCCCTCGTGTTCACGCTGGCCGGCGCGAGCGGCGCCTACGGAGTCAAGGACAGCGCGGAGGCGCTGCTGCCGAAGGCGGTTACCGGCCCGCCCGCCCGGAATGCGGGCTGACGGCGCCTGACTCGCCGCCCGCGTGCACGAGCACGCCGACCGATGCGGCCGGCGCCGGCCGCCTGTCGGGCGCCACGGAAGCGCCCGTGTTGCGCACGATGCGGTGCACGGCGAGCCGCCAGAGGGCGGCGCCGATTACCGCAACGACGGACGGGACGGCGCCGAGGAGGATGAGATCGAGCGATGTGACGTTCATGGGCCTAGCCGGGATATCGGCCTGCGGGAGCGGGTCGCGAGCGTGCGTCGCGCCGGTGGACGCTTGTTGAGCGTCGCTGGATCTCCGATCGCGATGTCGCCGCCGCCTAGTAGGGTCCGGTCGTGTCGGCCCTACAGGCGCTGCCGCTGATCATCTCCCTCCTCGTGGCGGCGGCGCTGGCGCCGTCGGCGCTGCGCGCGCTGGCGCACGGGGAGCTGGTCCACGAGAACTACCGCGGGGTACGCCTGCCGTATCCCGCCGGCGCGATCATCGTTGCCGCCGGCGCCCTGGCCCTGATCCCGCTGACGATCCTCGACCATCTCGTGCATGCGGACGTGTTCCGGCCCGAGCTGGGGCTGGTCATGTTCTACGCCCTCGGGGTCGCGTTCCTGGGGCTGCTCGACGACGTGCTCGGCCACGAGGCCCAGCGGGGATGGCGCGGTCACGGCGCCGCCCTGCTGGGCGGCGGGGTGAGCACCGGGGTGCTCAAAGCGGCCGGATCCCTCGGCTTCGCCCTGTTCGCCCTCTCAGACCGCTTCGAGAGCGATCTGCGCTACGCGCTGGCGGTGGCCGTCCTCGTGCTCGCCACGAACCTGTTCAACCTCCTCGACCTGCGTCCGGGCCGCTGCGCGAAGGCCTTCATCATCTTCGGCCTGGCCTCCACGATCGGCGCATGGACGCTGGCCCCGGTGGCAGCGCTCGGCCTGTTCGTCGGGCCCGTCTTGGTCGTCGGGTGCTTCGACGTGCGCGAGCGAGCGCTGCTGGGAGACACCGGCTCAAACCTCGTCGGGGCGCTGGCGGGGCTGTGGATCGTGCTCTCCTGGCCGCCCACGGGCCAGGCGGTGGCGCTGGCCATCATGCTCGGCATGACCGTCTACGGAGAGTTCCGCTCGATCTCCAAGCTCATCGAGCGGACTCCGCTGCTTCGTCGTCTAGACTCGCTGGGACGCCCGACGCATGCCTGATTTGAGCCCCAGTGACCCCGGCCTGGCCAGCGTGACGCGATTCATCTTCGTCACCGGCGGCGTCGTCTCCTCGCTGGGCAAGGGCATCGCCGCCGCTTCGATCGGCCGCCTGCTCGTGGCCCGCGGACTGCGCGTCCAGCTGCAGAAGTTCGATCCCTACATCAACGTCGACCCGGGCACGATGTCGCCGTATCAGCACGGCGAGGTCTTCGTGACCGAGGATGGCGCCGAGACCGACCTCGACCTCGGCCACTACGAGCGCTTCACCGACTCGAACACCAGCCGCAACTCCAATGTCACGGCGGGGGCCGTCTACAACCGCGTGATCCGCCGCGAGCGCCGCGGCGATTACCTGGGCGGGACGGTGCAGGTGGTGCCGCACATCACCGACGAGATCAAGCAGCGCGTCCAGCTGATGGCCCAGAGCGCCGACGTCGACGTGGTCATCACCGAGATCGGGGGCACGGTGGGCGACATCGAGTCGTTGCCGTTCCTCGAGGCCATCCGTCAGTTCCCCGTCGAGGCTGGCCGGGGTCGCTGCATGTTCATCCACCTCACGCTCGTGCCCTTCATCGAGCACGCCGGCGAGCTCAAGACCAAGCCCACGCAGCACTCGATCAACGAGCTGCGCCGCATCGGCATCGCACCCGACATGGTCGTCTGCCGCTCGGAGGGCGCACTCTCACCTGACATCCGGCGCAAGATCGCGCTCTTCGCGAGCCTTCCGATGGAGGCGGTGGTCTCCGCGCGCGACGTCGACAACATCTACAAGGTGCCGCTGGTCTTCCGCGAGGAGGGCGTGGACGACTTCATCGTCGAGCACTTCGGCCTCTCCACTCTGCCCCCGGACCTGGCCGCGTGGGAGGAGCTGACCGCGCGCGCCGACGCTGCCGAGCGCCGCGTTCGCATCGGTCTCGTGGGCAAATACACCCGGCTCGAGGACGCCTACCTCTCGGTCACCGAGGCGCTGCGCCACGCCGGCTTCGAGCACGGCTGCCGAGTGGAGGTCGACTGGGTCGACTCCGAGAGCCTCGATCCCGAGCACGTGCGCGACCGCCTGCGAGACGTCGACGGCGTACTCATACCGGGGGGGTTCGGCGGCCGCGGCATCGAGGGCATGATCCAGGCGGCCCGGACGGCTCGCGAGCTGCAGATTCCCTACCTGGGAATCTGCCTGGGCATGCAGATGGCGGTGGCCGACTTCGCCCGCCACGTCGCCGGCATGGACGGCGCCAACTCCACCGAGTTCGATCCCGAGACCCCGCACCCGGTCATCGACCTGCTGCCCGAGCAGAAGGAGGTGACCGAGGTAGGCGGCACGATGCGCCTGGGGACGGACCCGATCAAGCTTCACGAGGGCACGCGGGCGCGCGAGATCTACGGTGAGATGGTCGCCTACGAGCGCCACCGCCACCGGTACGAGGTCAACAACCTGCTGCGCAGGCGACTCGAGGCCGTCGGCCTGGTGTGCTCGGGCACCTCGCCCTCCGAGCGCCTGGTCGAGGTGATCGAGCTGCCGACCGAGGTGCATCCGTTCTTCGTCGCCTCCCAGTACCACCCCGAGTTCAAGTCGCGCCCCGACCGGTCGGCGCCGCTGTTCCGTGAGTTCGTGGGCGCGGCGGCGCGCCGGGCCGCCGAGCGGGAGTGCGACGGAGAGCCCAGGGTGGTCCGGGAGATGCAGCGAGCGGACGCTGGGTGAGGCGGGCCGACCAGGCCGAGCGCCGCCACCTCCACGACACCTTCGCGCAGCTCTGTCGTATCGAGAGTCCCTCTGGAAGCGAGCGGGCGTGCGCGACTCGGCTGGTCGACGAGCTCGAGGGCGCGGGCCTCGAGGTCTCAGAGGACGATGCGGCTCGCGAGGCGGGGGCGGAGTGCGGAAACCTGCTGACGCGCATCCCGGGAAGGCCGGGGTCAAGCGACGGGGCTCTGCTTCTCTGCGCCCATCTGGATACCGTCGCGCCGAGCGCGCCCATCGAGCCGACGCTCGTAGCAGACGGGTGGGAGAACGCCAACGAGGGGATCCTCGGGGCCGACAACAAGGCGGCGGTGGCGATGCTGCTGGCGGTGGCGCGCCGCGCCGTCGCGGAGGCGCCCGCGATCGGGCTCGAGCTCCTGTTCACGGTCTCCGAGGAGAACGGCCTTCGCGGCGCCAAGGCCTTCGACGCCTCGGTGCTGCGCAGCCGCTTCGGCTACGTGTTCGATCACGCGTCGCCGATCGGCGAGATCGTGGTCGCCTCGCCGAGCCACTACCGGGTCGAGGGCGAGTTTCAGGGTACTGCCGCTCACGCCGGCATTCGGCCCGAGCAGGGCCGCAGCGCCGTGGTCGCTGCTGCCCGAGCTGTCGCCGCGATGCGCCTTGGCCGCCTCGACGGGGAGACCACCGCCAACGTGGGACGCATTCTCGGTGGGAGCGAGTCGACCAACGTCGTGCCGGACCGCTGCCGCCTGGAAGCCGAGGCCCGAAGCCTCGACCCGGCCAAGGCGGAAACGGTGGTGGCCGAGCTCGTCGACCGCATGCACGACGGAGCCAATGCCGCCGAGTGCGACCTCGATGTCTCCGTCGAGCAGCAGTTCGTGGGCTATCGCATCCGAGGATCCGCTGCGCCCGTGGCAACCGCGGAGCGGGCGCTGCGTGCCTGCGGATATGAGCCGCGCACCATCGCCACGGGCGGCGGCTCGGATGCCAACGCCTTCCAGGCCGCGGGCTTCTCCTGCGTGAACCTGGCGAATGGGACCGAGCGCAACCACGAACCCGGCGAACGCGTGAGCGTCGAGGCGCTGGAGGGGATGCTCGACGTGACCCTCGCGCTGATCGACGCAGCGGCGGCATGCTGACGCTGCATCGCGGTCGCGTCGTGGGGGCCGGCGACGCCGGCGAGGGCATGCAGCGCCTCGAGGTGCAGGTGGGCGGCGAGCGCCACCCCGCCGTGGCCGACGTCGGGCTCGTCGGCCCGGCGGAGGTGGACGACGAGGTCGTGCTCAATACCGCAGCCCGCGAGCTCGAGCTCGGTTCGGGCGGCTTCGACGTGGTCCACGTCAACCTGACCCGGGGGCTGGGGGGCCATGGGGTTGCGGGTGCCCACGTGATGAAGCTCAACTACACGAGTCTCCAGCATGCCGTCGCACCCGTCGAGGGCTCCGAGCTCTCACTGCCGCTGTCCAGCCCGGTCGCGGTGACCTTCCTGCACGGCCAGCTGGCACCGGTGGCGTGGGCGTTCGCGCAGGCCGTGCCCGGCCGGTCGCTCGGGTACGTGCAGACCGCGGGCGGCGCCCTGCCCGGATCGCTCTCGCACACCGTGGGCGAGCTGCGCGAGCGCGGCCTGCTGGCCGGTCACCTCACCGCCGCCCCGACGTTCGGGGGCGACGGCGAGGCGATCACGGTGGCCGGCGCGCTGCATCACGCCGGGTCCGACCTGGGCTGGGATGCCGTGGTGTGCGGCCCGGGCCCCGGCATCCTGGGCTCGGCTTCCGCCCTCGGCCACGGCGGGCTCGCGGCGCTTGACTCCGCGCACGCGGCGCTGGCGCTGGGCGCACCCACGCTGGTGGTCCCCCGGATGTCATCCGGCGACCCGCGGGAGCGCCACCGCGGACTTTCCCATCACGTCGTGACGGTGCTCGGGCTCCTGCTGGGCAGCGTGGTCGTGCCCGTGCCCGCGCACGCCGATGTGGCCGGCCTGACCGACGAGCGACACGAATGGCGGCGCGTTGCCGCCGACCTCGGCGGCTACGCGGCGAGTGGGCTGCCGGCGGGCACGATGGGGCGCGACCTGGCCGAGGACGAGTTGTTCTTCGCCGCCGCGCTGGCCGGTGGATCGGCGCTTGCTGGCATGATTGAGCCCTCATGAGCAGCGAGTTCGCATCGTTGGGGGGCGAGACCGCGTGGAAGGGGAAGATCGCCGAGGTTCGGATCGAGCGCTTCCGCCACGCCGACGGCGAGGAGGTCACGCGCGAGGTGATCGCCCACCAGGGCGCTGTGGGGATGGTGGCCCACGATGACGAGCACGTGTGGCTGGTCCGCCAGCCGCGCGAGGCCGTCGGCCAGCCCGACCTGCTCGAGGTGCCGGCGGGCAAGCTCGACGTCGAGGGCGAGGAGCCCCGGGCCACCGCCGAGCGCGAGCTGGCGGAGGAGATCGGCAAGACGGCCGGCAGCTGGCGCGAGCTCAAGCGCTTCTACACCAGCCCCGGATTCACCGATGAGCAGGTGATCGTCTACGAAGCCACCGAGCTCTCCGACGCCGCCGATGCCGACGGCGCCGCCGAGGAGGAGCGCATCGACATCGTCCCGTGGCCGCTGGATCGCCTGGGAGAGGCGATCGACGCATGCGAGGACTCCAAGTCGCTGATCGGACTGCTGTGGCTGGCCCGCGAGCTCGAGAGGCAGGGCTGAGGCGGGTGCGCAGGCTCAGGTGGCTGTGCGCCACCACGGCCCTCGCGGCCGGCCTCGCCGGCTGCGGGGGCGGGGACAGCCACGGCCGGAAGGTCCCCAAGGTGGAGGGCCAGCCGCTGGTGCAGGCGGCGTCCAAGCTCAGCCAGGCCCAGTATCTGGTCGACATCGTCATCGTGCGGGGAGATCCGCCGCGCAACACCGTGCTCAAGCAGGATCCGGAGGGCGGCTCGGAGGCCAAGTCGCGAACCAAGGTCAAGCTCGAGGTCTCCGACGGCGTGAAGAAGAAGTAGGCCGGGGCGGCGTTCCGCGGAACGCGGCCGGGCTGAACGACGCATTGCAGCGCCAAGGAGGGCTTCCCCGCGGGCCGAAACCATGGGGGATGGCCACTGCGGCTCCGCACCCCTCGATCCGCCCGTTCGGGGAGCTCATGCTCGACTTCCTGGCCTACCTCGAGCTCGAGCGGGGGCTGTCTCGCAACACGCTCGAGGCCTACCGCAGCGATCTCGAGCAGTTCGGGGCCTATCTCGAGGGCACCGATGTCTCTGCGCTCGAGATCACCCACACCCAGCTCACCGACTTCATCGCCCAGCTCACGGCAGGCGACGCGAAGGCGCCGCCCGCGCCGGCAACCGTGCAGCGCAAGGTGGCCTGCCTGCGCTCCTTCTACCGTCACCTGCGC
>JBBSIW010000119.1:0-7054 GCA_038231895.1 Solirubrobacterales bacterium
GTAGCGCAGGAGGAACTTGACCGACAGGTAGGCGGTCACCGCCGCGCACAGCGCGCCCACGAGCGCCGGGCCGCGAATATGGCGCCCGTCGTGCCCGAAGAGGTCTGGGAGCTTGAGCACCGCGGCGGCGCCGATGATCGGGGTGGCCAGGAGGAAGGAGTAGCGGGCGGCGTCCTCGTTGTTGAGCCCGGCGAGCAGGCCGCCGCCCATGGTCGCGCCCGAGCGCGAGAAGCCGGGGATCAGGGCGATGGCCTGGGCGGTGCCCACGCCGATTGCCTGCCGCCAGCTGAGCTTGGCGATGCGTGTGTCGGCGTCGACCTCGTCCTCCTCGGTGTGGGCCGCCCGAGGGGGCCGCCGCCGCAGCCGCTCGGCGCCGTAGAGCATGACGCCGTTGGCGATGAGGAATGCGGCGGCCGACTCGGCCGACTTGAACAGCTCGCGCAGCGGGTGCTCGAGGATCAGCCCGAGCAGGCCGGCCGGGATCGTTCCCACGATCAGCAGCCACCCCAGGCGGGCGTCGGCGTCGCCGGGGCGGATCTCGCGGTCGCGCAGCGAACGCCCCAGCCCCTGCACGATCCGCAGCCAGTCGCGCCGGAAGAACCCGAGCAGCACCAGGGCGGTCGCCAGATGGGTGGCGACGAGGAACGTGAGGAAGAACTTGTCGGTCTGCTGGATGTTCCAGCCGGCCACCTTGGGCAGGATCACGCTGTGGCCCAGGCTCGAGATGGGAAAGAGCTCTGAAAAGCCCTGCAGGAGGCCGAGCACGACGGCCTGGAAGTAGCTGATCATGGGCGCGCCAGGTTAGCCGCAGAGCGCCCGCGTGACGTTACTCACCCGCTCAGCAGCGCCTCGAGCCGGTAGCCCAGCGCCTCGCAGGCCAGCTCCTCGGTGACGTTGAGCGCCAGGCGCCGCCGCGTTTCCTCCACCAGCTCGACGGCCCGGCGCAGGGCGATCGGGTCGCGGCCGGCGGCGTCGGCCGCGAGCTCGTCGACCCGATCGCTGTTTCGCACGAGCTCGGGCGCCTCCAACGCGACACAGGCGACATCGCGGTACCAGTGGCCGGCCAGGGCGAGGCCGAGGTCCAGCGTCTGCGTGTGCAGGCGGCGATGCAGGCGCCGCGAGCGCTCGGCGTGCTCGGTCTCGGTGCGCCGCCGGTCGCGTCGCGCGATCAGCTCGAGGTCGGCGGCGTGGCGCTCGGCCAGCTCCGCCACGGCGGCCTCGCCGCGGCGCCGCGCACGCTCGAGCAGCTCGGTCCAGGGTCGGGCGGCCATCTCGCCGGCCAGGGCGGCCCGGGCGAAGCGCTCGGCGGCGGCGCGCAGGCGCGGGCCCTCACCGGTCGCGAGCTCCGCGGCCCGCCGCGCGCCTCCCAGCGCGAGGCGGGCACAGGCGCGGGCCGGAGCGCTCTCCACCGCGTGGCGTGCGAGGCGCGCCACGATCTCCGCCTCCGGCAGCGGGTCGAAGCGGACCGGCTGGCAGCGCGAGGCGATGGTCGGCAGCACGTCGGCGGGGCGGTCGGTGAGGAGGATGAGGTGGGCGTAGTCGGCGGGCTCCTCGAGCGTCTTGAGCATGCGGTTTCCCGCCTCGTCGTTCATGGTGTCGGCCGCCTCGACCACGAACACCCGGCGGCGCGCCTCGAACGGCGTGCGCGTGGCTGCTGCCACCACCGGCTCGTCGACGTCCGCGACCAGGAGCTCGTGCGCGCCCGACGGCGTCACCCAGGTGAGGTCGGGATGCACGCCGCGCCCCACCCGCGCCCGGGCCGACTCGGGGTCGCCCGCGCCCTCGGCCAGCAGCTCGGCGGCGAACGCTCGCGCCACGGCGCGCTTGCCGGTACCCGCCGGCCCGTGGAAGAGGTAGGCGTGGCTGGGCGCCCCCGCGGGCGCCAGCGCCGCGCCGAGGACCGCCGCGGCGTGCGGGTGGTGCTCGGTGCCGGGAAGCGCGGGCGAAGCCACGGGGCCATCGTAGATACCCTCGCGGCGCATGGGACGCGGCCGGCTGATCACCATCGAGGGTCTCGACGGCGCGGGCAAGACGACGCTGGCCGCGGAGCTGGAGCGGGCGTTGGCGGCGGGCGGGCTCGCCGTGCGGGCGCTGCGCGAGCCCGGCGGAGTCGAGCTGGCCGAGCGCGTGCGTGCGCTGGTGAAGGACCCCGCGCTGCGCGTCGGCGCCCGGGCCGAGGCACTCCTCTACGCCGCCGCGCGCGCACAGCTGGTGGAGGAGGCGGTGGCGCCGCTGCTTGCGTCCGGCAAATGGGTCCTGCTCGATCGCTTCGTGGACTCCTCGCTGGCCTACCAGGGCGCGGGGCGCGACTTGGGGGTCGAGGCGGTGCAGGCGATCAATCACTTCGCCACCGGCGGTCTGCAGGCCGATCGCACGCTGCTCCTGCGCGTGGACCCGAGCCTCGGCCGCACGCGCCAGGCACAGCGCGCCGAGGCGCTCGACCGTCTCGAGCAGCAGGGCGACGCGTTCTTCGCCGCGATCGCAGACGCCTATGAGCGCTTGGCCGCACAGGAGCCCGAGCGCGTGCGGGTGATCGACGCCGGCGCCGACCCCGACGCCGTGCTGGCCGCCGCCCTCGAGGCCATCGAGGACCTCGTGGCTTGACGGCCCTTGGCTTCACGGGCTAGATTGACTCATGGTCGCGGGGTCCGAGGACACCGAGAACGACGGGTCGCTGACGCTGAAGCAGCGCTCGACGCAGATCATCGAGCGGATCCGCAACGCCGACTGGGACGCGGTCGTCGCCGATTGGGACGAGACGATGCGCGCCGAGCTGCCCATCGAGCGAGTCGCCGAGGCCTGGCAGGAGGTCTCGAGCAAGGCCGGCCCCCTGCAGGCCGTCGGCCGACCCTCGATCACCCGCCGGGGGCCCTTCCGGATCGCCGACGTTCCCCTCGCCTTCGAGCACGGGCCGATGAAGGCGCGCGTGACCTTCAACCACGATGACTCCGTGGGTGGCCTGTTCATCCTGCTGCCCGAGGCCGAGTAGCCGGCTTTCAGTCTTCGTAGCCGTCGGGGTGGGCCTGCGCGAAGGCCCAGGCGTCGGCGATCATGGTCTCGAGGTCGGGCTTGCGCGGCTCCCAGCCCAGCTCGGAGCGGATGCGCTCCGACGCGGCCACGAGCACCGGCGGATCTCCCGGGCGGCGGGCCGTTTCCACCATCGGGATCTCGCATCCGGTCACGGCGCGCCCCGCGGCGATGACCTCGCGGACGGAGAACCCGCTGCCGTTGCCCAGGTTGAGGATGCGGTGCCCGGACTCGAGCGTGGGCGTGAGCGCCAGCAGGTGGGCCAGCGCAAGATCCTCGACGTGGATGTAGTCGCGGATGGCCGTGCCGTCCGGCGTGGGGTAGTCGGTCCCGTAGACCTCGACGTGGGGCAGGAGGCCGCGCGCCGTACGCAGCACGTTGGGGATCAGATGGGTCTCGGGCTCGTGGTCCTCGCCCTGCGCGCCGCTGGCGCCGGCGACGTTGAAGTAGCGCAGGGACACCGCCCCCAGGCCGTGGGCATCGGCCTCGTCGGAGATCATGCGGTCCACCGTGAGCTTTGACGCGCCGTAGGGGCTCGTCGGGTACGTCGGAGTGTCCTCGTCCATCGGCACCCGCATGGGAGCCCCGTAGCAGGCGCAGGTCGAGGAGAACACCAGCCGGCGCACATCGGCCCCGCGCATGGCATCGAGCAGGTTGAGCGTTCCGCCCACGTTCGTGCGCCAGTAGCGCTCGGGATGGGCCACCGACTCCCCCACGAGCGCTAGTGCCGCGAAGTGCACGGCGGCGTCGAAGCTCCGGTCGGCAAGCGCTCCGGCCAGCGCGTCGCGGTCGAGCAGATCGACCTTCAAGTGCTCAGCGCCCGCGGGGATCGCGGACCGGTGGCCGCGGGAGAGGTCGTCGAGCACGGTGACCTCGTGATCGGCGGCCAGCAGCTGGGCGGAGACGACGCTGCCGATGTAGCCGGCGCCCCCTGTGACGAGCAGCCTCATGTCATCGGTTGTGCGGAAAGGGGCTGACGGCGGTGCGCGCTCATGCCCGCCGGTATATAAACAGGTCCATGGGAGGGGAGACCGGCGACGGAACGTAGCGTGAGCGTCCCTCGCCCCTGGGCGGGGCGAGGCCTGTGAGCCCAATCGAGTTCGAGTTCGAGCTCGAGCGCTTCGAGCGCGTCGACGCCGCGCCGGGCATCCTCCTGCTGCGGCTGGCGGGCAGCTGGTTCGCGGCTTCCTCCGCGCAGCTCGAGATGCCTGTCCTGGTCGTCGAGGCCGGCGCGCGAACCCATCGCCTCCAGGCCCTCCCCGCGCCTGATCTCGCCGCCCCCTCGGCCGACCCCGAGGGCAATGCGTGGCGTGCAGCGTTCTCGGCCCCGGTGGAGCTGGTCGATCGCGACGACGTCGCCTTTGCGCTGTACGCCGGGCCCGACGCGGTGTTCGACCTTCCGGCCCCCGCAGCCCGGCAGCCGGCAGCTGTAGTCCCTGCGCCTCGCGCTCCCGAAGCACCCGCACCGGCGGAGACGGCGAAGGTGGTGCGCGATCTGACGCCGGAGCTACACGACGAGCGCCGCCGGCGGGCGGAGGCGGAGCGCGGCGCTGAGCTCAGCCGCGACACCGTGCGCGTGCTCGAGGAGCGCCTGGACGCCGAGCAGGCGGCGCGCGCCAACGCGCAGCGCCACGGGGCGGAGGAGTCGCGCGCCCGCAGCCGCGCGGAGACCGCGGTTGCCGCGCTCGAGCACGAGGCAGCCGACCTTCGCGCCGCGCTGGCCGAGGCGCAGTCCGCCCGGACGGCGGCGGACGAGCGACTGCGCGCGCAACTCGCCGAGGCGCGCGCGGACCACGAGGCCGAGCTGGCACTGAGCTTGGCGGAGACCAGGCGGGTGCAGGAGCAGGTGGCCGCGCAGGCCCGGCAGCTCGAGGGTGAGCGTGACGCAGCGGCGACGGCGCTGGCCGAGCTGCATGCGGCACGCGCCGGCGACGCCGCTGCGCTCGAGGGTGAGCGCGTGGCGCTGCTCGCGCGCGTCGAGGAGATCGAGCGCGCCGGGATCGATCTCGCCGAGCAGACTCGGCTCACGGCGGCGACAGCTTCTGTCCAGGCGAGTGCGCTGCGCGAGCTCGAACGCCGATCCCAGGCCGAGCGCCGAGCCGCCGAGACCGCCGCGGCGGAGCGGCGCACCGCCGAGGAGCGCACCCGAAGGGAGCGCGAGGCGCGCAGTCGCGTGGAGCTCGCGAGCGCCGAGCTCGCCACCGAGCTCGAGCAGGTGCGCGAGCGCAGCCGCCAGCTCGAAGCCCGCGCCAGCGAGGCCGAGGCGCGCATGCTCGAGGCCGGGGCGGGACGCGCGGAGAGCGAGGCGCGGGCGCTCGAGCTCGAGGTCGAGGTGGCGCGTGCGCTGGCGGCTCGCGACGAGTTCCGCGAGCGCGCGAAGCGACGCGAGCAGGAGCGCGACAAAGCGCGTGAGGCAGCCAACCTTGCGATCGAGCTGGAGGCCGACCTTCGGCGCGAGCGCGAGGCCATGACACAGGCGCAGGCGCGAGCCGCCGAGCGCGATCTCGAGGTGGGCGCCGAAGCCGCGGACTTGCGCGATCGCCACGAGACGCTCGCGGCGCAGCTGGCAGAGGCGCGGGAAGAAGCCACCCTCGCCGTCACTCGCTACGAGGACGAAGTCGGCGCGCGCGAGGAGGCTGACCGGCGCGCCACAGCCGCCGAGGCGGAGCGCGACTGCCTTGCCGCGCTCGCGGATGAGGCCGGGGCGCAGCTGCGCCTATCAGACGAGGTGCGCAGCGAGGTCGAGGACCGTGCGGCGACCGCTGCCCTGGCCGAGGCCCGGGCGGAGTCCGTGCGCGAGGAGGGCCCCGACCGTGCACAGCTCGACGCACTCGAGCAGAAGCTGGCCGAGAGCCTCGCCGCCAGGTCGGCGGCCGAAGCCCGGGCCGATACGGCGGCGGCGGAGCGCGACCGCCTCGACGCAGAGCTCGCCGAATTGGGTGCCGGCCGTCCGGCCATCGAGTCCTCGCCCGGCGGCCAGTCGAGATCGAGGCCCAGGTGACGATGCTCACGAGCGAGCGCGACCAGGAGCTCGGCCACTCCGTCGCCGCGGCGCATGCGCTCCGAGTACATCGTCGGATGGGTGCTGCTCTTGCTAACGCTGGGCGCGGCGATCGCCGTGGTCACCGGCGTCGTGCGCATCGCCCTCGTCCCGTAGCCTAGGGTCCGACTCCAGTAGGCGGGGTCGAAGGGAGTGGAGTGCGCACCGCGGTCGCTGACCCATTTGGTGCGAGAGCGTCCACCACTAGGGCCACCGCGCGCACCGAGGCGTCCCTGGGGTTGAGGGTCAGGGCGCGGCGAAGCGCAGCGCGCACCGCGGGGACGTCGTGCTGGCCCACTCCGAGCCCGGCCAGCTCGTACCAGACCGTGCTGTCCTCGGGCTGACGCCGCGCCGCGCGCCGCAACGCGGCCTTTGATCCCTGTAAGTCGCCCTGACCCTGCTGGATCGACGCCACCGCGAGCAGCGACTTGGTCGCCAGCGGGTCCAGGCGCGTCGCGAGCTCCGCCCTCCCGACGGCCTCACGCCGATCCGCCGCCGAGCCGCCGGAGCGGCCCGCCAGGGCAAGCGCACTGTCCGTCTTTGACGCAGCCCAGGCCGGAAAGATGGAGCACAGCGCCACCGCTGACGCCGCGAGCGTGATCCCGGCCAATGCACCCACGCGAACGCCGGTGCGCAGCGCGCCCTCCGGAGGTGCCGGCGCGCGCATGCGGCCGGCGAGCACCCCCATGAACGCCACGGCGGGGATGGTGACGCCGGGAATATCCAGATCCCAGTCATAGAGACCGTGGACCAGCCACGCGCAGATCGCGGCCGCGAGCGCCGCTCTGAGCAATCGGTCCCCGGTGTTCTCGCCCCCCGTCGGACCCGACCGAGCATCGCGCGCGCCACGAATTCCAACGAGCGCAAGCGCCGCCATTCCCCCGAGAGCCAGGATCGCCCCGACGAGGCCAGTCTCCGAGAGCAGCTGCATTGGAACGCTGTGGGGCTGGAGCACCTCGAGCTGGTTCGTGCGGTACTCGCGATGCA
>JBBSIW010000120.1:0-7042 GCA_038231895.1 Solirubrobacterales bacterium
GAGGCCCGATGGACTTGATCGCCCACCCGTTCGGGGTCGCCGCCGCTTCTCCCTGCTCAACCGCCCAAACCGCCGCCGACGCCACCCGCGCCGACGATCATCACCAGGCCCTCACCGGCCCGAAAATCCCGAAACTCGAGTTATCTCGGGCTGCTGGACACTTACAAGGCAATGCAAGGCCACGTGACGCCATCCAAGGTGCGGCGAAGCGGGCGGTCGCCTCGTCGGCCCCCGAAGGGCGCGTCCCCACCATCGCGCTCTGACCCGCGCCCGTTTCTCAACCGCGCGGTGCCCAATAATCTGCCGGCTTCGGTGAGCAGCTTCCTGGGCCGCGCCCACGAGCTGCACGAGCTCGAGTCGCTGTCCGAGCGATCTCGCCTCGTCACGCTCACCGGCGCGCCCGGGGTCGGCAAGAGCCGGCTCGGGCTGGAGCTGGCCAGCTCCCTTGCCGGGGGTTGCCCCGGCGGCGCGTGGCTGGTCGAGCTTGCCCCACTCGGCGACGGCGACCTCGTGCCCGCAGCCGTGGCGGCTGCCCTGTCCGTACCAGAGGTGACCGGCCAGAGCTTCGCTGACACGATCACGGCGCACATCGGCCAGCGGCAGGTGCTCATCCTCTTGGACAACTGCGAGCACCTGATCGCAGCCTGCGCGACGCTCGCGGACGCGCTGCTTCGTGCCTGCCCGGGCCTGCGGATCCTCGCGACGAGCCGTGAGCCGCTGCAGATCGCCGGTGAGACCGTCTGGCAGGTCCCGCCGCTCTCGACGCCAGACCCGGCCGAGCGGACCGAGCCCGACGTACTGCTCGGCTACGAGGCCGTGCGCCTGTTCGTCGAGCGGGCGCGCGCCGCACAGCCCGCGTTTCGCCTGAACACATATGTGGCCCCGGCGGTTGCCGAGATCTGCCGTCGCCTCGATGGCATCCCGCTCGCGCTCGAGCTCGCCGCGGCGCGGGTCGAGATTCTGACTCCGGCGGAAATCGCCAGGCGCCTGGATGACCGCTTCGGTCTGCTGACCACTGGCAGCCGCAGCGAGCTGCCGCGCCACCAGACCCTCCAAGCAGCGCTGGACTGGAGTCACGACCTCCTTTCGCCGCGCGAGCGGGCGGTGCTCAGGCGGCTCTCGGTGTTCACCGGCGGGTTCTGCTTGGAAGCCGCGGAGGCTGTCTGCTCGGATGAGGATGTAGAGACGGGCGCGGTGTTTGACGTGCTCGCCCGGCTGGTGGCGAGGTCGCTCGTCGTCGCGGTGACGAACAACGGGTCGCCGCGGGCCCGCTATCGGCTGCTCGAGACGATCCGAGCCTACTCAGGCGACAGGCTCGAGCAGGCAGGCGAGGCGGCGGAGCTGCGCGAGGCCCACGCCAGCTTCTATCTTGCGCTGTCAGAGCGGGCGGAGCCAGAGCTCACCGGACCCGAGCAAGACCGCTGGATCGAGCGCCTGGAGACAGATCGCGCGAACCTGCGTGCCGCGATCGAATGGTCGCTCTCGCACGGCCCCGGGGATTGGGCGCTGCGGCTCACCGGCGCGCTTGTGTTGTTCTGGCGTGTGCGCTGCCACTTCAGCGAGGGTCGCGACCTGCTCGGGGCGGCCCTCGCGCCGACCAACGGAGACGCGGGCCCGCTTCGGGCCAAGGCGCTCTGGGGGGCCGGATTTCTCACCTTCATGGCGGGGGACATTGACGGCGCCGTGCCTCTACTCGACGCGAGTCTCGCGCGCTCGCGTGAGGATGCCGACGTCACGGGCGAGGCCCGGGCGCTCCTCATCCTTGGCAACACCGCCCAGTACCGCGACCACAAGGATGCACTCTCACTCCTTGAGGAGAGCGCGGCCCTCGCCCGCGAAGCGGGCGACTCGTGGTGCTTGGCTCACGCCTTGGGCGTCGCTGGGTTCGAGTGTTCCCGCCGGGACGACCTGCCCGCCGCCCGCCTGCACCTCGAGGAATGCATCACGATCGCACGGGCCGCGCAGGACAAGCAAAGCCTGCGGATGGGCCTGCTCGGGCTCGGACTGGTCACCGCTCGCCAGGGCGATTACGACGCGGCTGAGCCACTGCTCGGGGAGGCGCTGACGGTTACGGATGAACTCGGTGAGGACTACAGCAAGGCGACGGCGCTTAAGTACCTCGGAGGGTTGGCCATCCGACGAGGCGACTACGGCCGGGCAGGGGAGCGGCTCGACGCGGCTCTGGCTCTGCTCCGCATGACCGGACCTCCCTTCGCGCTCATTGCTCCCCTAGCTGCGCGCGCATTAGTGGCGCGCATCGACGGTGACCGCCCACGTGCCCATGACCTCCTCGATGAGGCGGCGGGCGTGGCCCGCGCGGCGAAGGACGACAGCACGCCCGCTCTCCAAGGCATGGGTGAGTTGGCCGCCGAGGAGGGAGATGTCGTTGCCGCTCAACGCCTGTTCGAGGAGGCCCTCGACCTAGCTCGCGCGGGCGACGACAGGGCCGCGGCAGCAGAGGCATTGGTGGGGCTCGGCGGGCTGGCGCGGGTCGACGGTGACGCGAAGCGCTCAGCAGCGTTGCACAACGAGGCACTCGAGCTTCAGCGCCAGGTCGGAGACGAGCACGCAGTCGCGGTATCGCTTGACGCGGTGGCGGGGCTGATGGCGCAGGCTGAGCGCGGGAGGCATGCTGCCCGGCTCTTCGGTGCGGCGCAAGCGCTTCGAGACACGAACGGCTACGCGCGGCTGCCCTGGGAGCAGGCCCGCAACGAGGCTGATCTGGCCGCTCTGCACAAGTCGCTTTCCCTCGAAGAGTTCGAGAGCGCATTCGCTGCGGGAGCCACGCTGTCGATCGAGGAGGCCGTGGCTCAGGCCTCGAAGGGCCGAGGCCCACGACAGCGGCCCTCGAGTGGGTGGTCGAGCCTTACCGAAGCAGAGCAGCAGATCGCGGCTCTGGTAGCCGAAGGTCTGACCAACGCCCGGATCTCCGCGCGGCTCTTCATTGCGCCCGCCACGGTCAGAAACCATCTTTCGTCTATCTTCGCGAAGCTCGGCGTGGCGAGGCGCACCGAGCTCGCAGCTGAGATTTGGCGGCGGCGACAGGCAGAATCGGACTTGTCCGAGTAGAGCGTCCACGAACGGCTTGTGCGCCAGGCATGCGGCCGCAGCTCGGACACCCCGGGCCGATCGCGAAGCAACCAAAATAGGGACAAACGTCCCATGTAGTGGGCGTGAGCGGTCCCTAACCTCACCTGTTACGCGTCAAACAGGATTCAAGCACGAAACGAATTTGGTGCCTTGATTGGGTCCACTAGGGAGGGCAGCTTTGCGTCAGTCACGGGAGTTCGTGCGTGGGTATGGTCCGGCGGGGTTGGGGAAAAGCGTGAAGTTGCGGTTGTTGAGCGCGTTGCTCGCGGCGTGCTTGCTGGGCGGAGTGGTGGCTGGAGACGCTGGCGCGGCGATCGGTGATCTGACCCAGAAGCCCGGCCTGGCTGGCTGCATCTCTGACACTGGCGCCGGCCCCTGTGTTGACGGCACGGCGCTTGACGGCGCCGCCTCGGTGGTGGTCAGCCCCGATGGCAAGAACGCGTACGTCGCGATCCGCGGAACCGGTGCTCTGGCGATCTTCGATCGTGGCGCGGGCGGAACGCTGACCCAGAAGCCCGGCCTAAGTGGCTGCATCTCGGACGACGGCAGCGGCGGTGCCTGCGTTCAGGGGAAGGCACTCGCGGGTGCCGTCTCGGTCACGGTCAGCCCCGACGGCCAGAGTGCCTACGTCGCCTCCTCCGACAGTGGCGCCGTGGCGGTGTTTGACCGTGCGCCGGATGGCACGCTGACCCAGAAGCCCGGTCTGGCGGGCTGCGTCTCAAACGACGGCAGCGGCGGTGCCTGCGTTCAGGGGAAGGCACTCGACGCCCCCTTCTCGGTAACGGTCAGCCCCGACGGGACGAGCGTCTACGTGGCGTCCGCCGGCGGGTCCGTGGTTTTTGACCGTGCGCCGGATGGCACGCTGACCCAGAAGCCCGGTCTGGCGGGCTGCGTCTCAAACGACGGCAGCGGCGGTGCCTGCGTTCAGGGGAAGGCACTCAACATCCCCGTCTCCGTGACGGTCAGTCCCGACGGCAGGAGCGCCTACGTGGCGTCTCTTTTCAGCGACGCGGTGGCGGTGTTCGACCGCGCCGCCGACGGGACGCTGACCCAAAAGCCCGGCGCGGCGGGCTGCCTCTCGAACACCGGGCGGAGCGACCCAAACGATTCGACGACTGCCGGAGGCTGCCGCAAGGGAGCGGCACTAGTTCAAGCCTCCTCGGTCACGGTCAGTCCCGACGGCAAAAGCGTCTACGCTACGTCTCTTTCCGGCTCCGCGGTGGCGATCATCGATCGCGCCGCGGACGGGACGCTGACCCAGACTCCCGAGACGGCGGGCTGCATCTCAGAGCCCGTCAGCGACGCGAGCGCCGAACCCTGCCTCGTGGGAAGGGCGCTCGGCGGGCCCCTTTCGGTGACGGTCAGCCCCGACGGCAGAAGCGTCTACGTCGCGTCCTTCGACAGCGTCGGAATAGCGATCTTCGATCGCGCCGGGGACGGGACGCTGACCCAGAAGCCGGGCACGGCCGGCTGCATCACAGACGACGGGCGCGCCATCTCAAGCCGTCCGGAGACCGCTGGAGCATGCGTCGACGGGACGGCGCTCAACGCCGCGCGCTCCGTGGCGGTCAGCCCCGACGGCAAGAACGCCTACGTCGCCGCCGAAGGCGGCCAATCCCCCGCCCCCGGGTCGCCGCCCGGCACCGGCGGAGTCGCGGTCCTCGACCGCGAGCCGGTGCCGGGTCCCGGTCCCGGACCCGGACCGGGTCCCGGACCAGCTCCTGGGCCAGGTCCTGGGCCAGCTCCTGGGCCCACTCCGCCCGCAGGACTCACGCCTGACACCACGGCTCCAGGCGTCTCGCGCTATGGGGTGACCAACAGCCCGTTCGTGGTCAGCGGCGCCAAGACGCCGCCGTTCGGCTTTGCGGCGAAGGCGAAGAGGCACAAGAAGGGCACGACGTTTAAGTACACGCTGTCTGAGGCGGCGACGGTGCGGATCGTGATCTCCCAGCGCCGGTCGGGTCGGCGCAGGGGCAAGCGATGCGTCGCCCCGACGCGCAAGCTGCGCAAGGCGAGGAAGTGCACCCGCATCACCACGAGGGGGACGTTGACGCGCACGAGCCATCTGGGCGCCAACCGCGTGGGGTTCTCGGGGCGCATCGGCTCGAGGAAGCTGAGCCCCGGCCACTACCAGGCGACGCTGACCGCGACCGACGCCGCGAGGAACACCTCCAGGCCAAGGACGATCTCGTTTACGATCGTCAAACGGTGATATGGAGTAGGGCTGTCAGCGATGCTCTCGCGTGTCCTGGTTGTAGGGTTGTCGCCTCCCTCCTTCGCGGAGGTTGTGGGCGAGCGATGAGTCGGTGTCGCTGATCGCCAGCCGACCGCGGCAAGCTGGCGGAGCATGGCCACCCGGGCCACTGCGCAACGCTCGCCACCCCTGGTGTCGAGGCACCGTCACGTGGCTCCTCCGAGCCCTGCTCGTGCTGTGTTTCGTCGCGGGCACTCTTCCCGCGGGCGCGGCGGCGGAGCAGGCGTCTGACCCCACGTCGGCGGCGGCGGGCGGGCTCGACGCGGGGAGCGCCGATACCTGTGGGGTGCTCGCGGGCGCCAGCGTCCGGTGCTGGGGTTTCAACGGCGATGGTCAGCTGGGCTATGGCACCACTGACACGGTCGGCGATGATGAGACGCCGGCGTCGGTGGGGCCGGTAGACTTTGGGGGACGGACGGTCACGGCGATCAGTGCGGGGGACTTTCATACGTGCGCGCTGCTGGATGACGGCAGCGTGCGCTGCTGGGGGTTCGGCGCTCAGGGCCGGCTGGGCTATGGCAACGAGAGCAACGTCGCGTCCCCGGCCTCGGCGGGACCGGTCAATCTCGGGGGACAGAGCGCGAAGGCGATCACCGCCGGCGGCGCGCACACCTGCGCGCTGTTGACCGACAACAGCGTGCGCTGCTGGGGCTTTGGCCTCGCCGGCGAGCTGGGCTACGGGAATCTCAACAACGTCGGCGACACCCCGGCCACCACGCCTGACAAGGTGGGGCCGGTGCGCCTCGGGCCTGGGCGCACCGCGCTGGCGATCAGCGCCGGCGCGCGCCACACCTGCTCCGTGCTCGACAACGGCAGCGTGCGCTGCTGGGGCGAGGGCCTCTACGGGCAGTTGGGCTATGGCAACACCCACCGCATCGGCGCCTACGACACCCCCGATAGCGGCCCGGCGCTCAACGGCGTGGCGTGCCCGTCAGCGACCCGGTGCACCGCGGTCGATGGCTCCGGGCGCGAGGTGACGTTCAACCCGGCCACGCCGAGCACCCCGACCCCCACCACGGTCGACGGCGGCCAAGGCCTGCTTGGGGTGGCGTGCCCGTCGGCGACCCAGTGCACCGCGGTCGATGGCTCCGGGCGCGAGGTGACGTTCAACCCGGCCACGCCGAGCACCCCGACGCCAGTCACCATCGACCCCGGCACCTATCCGAACAACACCCTGAATTCGGTGGCGTGCCCGTCGGCGAGCCAGTGCACCGCCGTCGATGGCTCCGGGCGCGAGGTGACGTTCAACCCGGCCAGGCCAGGGAGCCCGAGGCCCGCCACAGTCGCCAGCCAAGGCCTGCTTGGGGTGGCGTGCCCGTCGGCGACCCAGTGCACCGCCGTCGCGTCCTTCGGACGCGAGGTAACGTTCAACCCGACCGCGCCGGGCGCCCCGACCCCGACCACGATTAACACGTCAGCGACCGTGAACCTCGGCCCCGGGCGCACCGCGAAGGCGATCAGCGCCGGCGCGCGCCACACCTGCGCCGTGCTCGACAACGGGGGCGTGCGCTGCTGGGGTTATGGAGCGCCGGGATGAACCGGCATGGAGAAGGAGAGGAGAGTTCTCTACATCGAAGGGAGTAGCGATCCACGATGGCCCCGAGTCATGCGTCGGCGTTCGTGAGGGCGGCGGCGAAGCGTTGGCAGGGGTACGTGTGGGCTGGGCTATGGAGCCGCGAAATTGCTAGTTCGGGGTGC
>JBBSIW010000121.1:0-6974 GCA_038231895.1 Solirubrobacterales bacterium
CGCGCTTCACTTGGCGGCGCACGACATGGAGGAAGCGCACCGACACGTCGAGCGCCGCCTCGCCAGTTCCTTCGACGAGGCACTGGGTGCGCATCTCCCACGGATCGTCCTCGCGGGGTTCGCTGTGCCCACGAGGGTAGATCCCACCGAAGGTCCAGCGCTGACGATTCTTGAGCGCCGAACGGCGGTAAGGCCAGAGGATGTAGCCCTCATACAGCACGGCGTCGGCGATCTGGCGTACGGGGTCGGCCACTAGATCGGGCTCCGGTCGGGTGCCGCTTCGATCTCCGTCTTCCCCTCATCGTCCTCGCCCGCCGCGCGCAGCAGCGAGTCGACGGCGTCCTCCCAAGTGAGGAGCGCCTCACGCGCCCTGTAGGCGTGCAGGCGCTCGAAGCTCTCCCTCCCGAGCCGGAGCCACGCGCTGCCGGGGAAGTAATGGTCCATGGTCTCGCGCCACACGGCCACCGGAAGGCGGAAGTCGGCCTCTCGGTCCCAAGCAATCGGCGCCACCTGCAGGCCGCCGTCTGGCGCGCCGTAGAAGATCGTGCCCCCGAACAGGAACTCGAGCGGCACGTCGCCATCCTCGAGCGCCTGGAAGTAGCGGGCCGCCGTGACCTCGAGGTCATAGGTGCATGGCACAGCCAGATCGACGAGTGTGACCCCCTCGAAGGCCTTCACCTGCAGGGGCACGTTGCACCAGTGCAGGCTGCGCAGGCTCCGCTTCCACTGGTCGGGCACCCCGAAGAGCTCGAGCAGGCGCTCCTCCGCGCGCTGGTCGTAGCGGCGGCGGGTCGCGGCGATCCGCAACTGCACGTTGAGAGCCAGTGAGCGAATCGGTGTCTCCCCGGCGCACTCGATGCGCAGTGCGAAACGCAGCGTGGGGACAGCGGCATGCTCGAGCGCGCCGGCGTCCTGCACCGCGAATGTCAGCTCCGGCGTCCGGCCGAGGTCCGCCGGAGCACTGCTGCGAAGAGCGCCCTCCATCCCTATGCCGGTGACAGGTTCGGCATGCGCCGGTCGATGGGGCCCGCGGCCTCCGCATTCACGCCCGTGGACGCCTCGGCCGTCCTGCGCCCGTTGGGCAGATGGCCCTTCTGCTGCTCGTAGTTTCCGACGGAGTTGCCCTGCTTTACGCCTTTGATGTGGCCCAAGGACTTCGTGTCTATGTCGCTCTTGCCGGTTCTGATGTCTGCCATGTCTCCTCCTTCACTGATGTATTGGTTGCCGTGGTGCAGCGGCCCGCGAGCCGTTCGAAGAATGCGTCGATCTGCCGCCAAACCTCTCCTCCGCCGGCCAACCCATGCCATTTCGTGCGGATGAGCCCGACCAGGTCATAGCAGTCCTCGATCGGCACGAGGAAGTGCGCTCGGGCACCCCTGGCGCGATTGACCAGCAGGGCCTCCACATCGCCCTCCATGCAGCGCAGCACCGGATTGGGGCGCTCGAGCTCCTCCCAGGATTCGAGCTCGAGCAGCGACTCCGTCGCCCCCATGGGGCTCGGATAGAAGGCGACCACCCGCTGCGCCGGCGTGCTGTAGAAGAAGAACGCCATCTCCACCGGGATGCGCAGGTTCGCCCAGGTCACGTCGTCGAGCTCGAAGTCCTCGATCGCCAGACGGCGATCGGGGACGAGGCGGTAGTGCCCGCCGGCGCCACCGGCCGCGGGGCGGTCGAAGAGGATCTTGCATGCTCGGCACGCGCACATCAGCTCGCGGGTCTCGACCTCGAGCAGATGCCGGTGCTCGGAGGGAATCCGCTCGCCGCACAGCTCGCAGTGCTCCTCCGCCACCTCCGCCACGCGCGCAACCTCCTCCGCGGAGCGGCGGGCGACCTGTCGCAGCCTCGAGGTGGCCAGGGTGTCGGTCTTCGCAGCCATGATCAGGCCACCGACGAGCCGAGCGCTACCTTCACCAGTCCCGAGTCGCCCACGAGCAGGGGCACCGGTTCGAGGAAGAGGCGGGGCTCGTCCAGGCATCGCCCGGCTCGGCGCACGTCGTACCGGTGCCGGCAGCCGGCACAGGTGAGCTCTGCCCCGCGCAGCCCCGCGTCCTCCAGCGAGCCTTCGCATCCGGGGCAGGTCGGCCGGTAGGCGTAGGAGTCCGTTTCGATCTTGACGAGGAGCAACGACTCGCCGGCGACCTCCTTGACCATGGTGCCGCCGCCCGCGAGCTCGGCGAGCGAGCCCGCCGTGGCCCACGCCTCTGCGGGTGGACTGGGCTCCACCGTCCCCCCGCCCACGGCCGGCGACATCTCGAGCTTGAGCAGGGGCAAAGGCGCCTCCTCGGCGACCCCCTCGGCCTCGATCTTCTCCACGTCGGGGGCAGCCTTGTGGATCGCGTCCTCGATCGCCAGCTTGAGGGTCATGGTCGATGAGGGGCAGCCGCTGCAGCTCCCCTCCAGGCGCAGGCGCACCACGCCGTCCTCCACGCCGACGAGCTCCACGCCGCCTCCGTGGGACTCGAGATAGGGGCGCACCCCCTCGAGCGCCCCAACCACACGCTCCGCGAGTGGGACGGGATGCAGGTCATGGAGGAACAGCAGATGGGCGACGAGCTCGTCATCGGCCAGCGCCGCGCGGACGGCGGCCGCCTCCTCGCCACCGAGCGCCGCCATGATCCGCCCGAGGCCCTCGCCGTAGAGCTCGACGAGCGCCTGCACGATCTCGCCCGCGGCCTCACGCCCTGCCGGGTCCTCGAGGGAGTCGACTCCCTCGAGGAGAGCCTCCACCCTCGCGACCCGGTCGCATGCCACCTCGTCGTTCACCGCGGCTGCCTCAGCCGCCCTGGGCGCCGAACATGGGCGAGTGGGTTCGCTTCAGCTCCTTGCCCTTGCCGAGATACATGTGCACCCCGCACGGCAGACACGGGTCGAAGCTGCGCACCGCGCGCATGATGTCGATCCCCCTGAAGTCGTCGGGCCCGTTCTCCTCGAAGATCGGCATCCCGGTGACCGCGTCCTCGTACGGCCCAGGGGTGCCGTAGGAGTCCGTCGGGCTGCCGTTCCACGGGGTCGGCGGGTAAGGGTGGTAGTTGGCGATCTTGCCGTCGCGGATCACCAGGTGGTGCGAGAGCACGCCCCGCACCGCCTCGTGGAAGCCGCAGCCGATCGCCTCGTCGGGGACGTCGAAGTCCTCGAACACCTTGGTGTTGCCCCCGCGGACCTCCTCGAGGCCCCGGTCCACGAAGTGCATCGCCATCGCCGCCGAGTAGGCGACGAAGTAGACGCGGGCACGGTCGCGCTCGATCGCGTTCGACCACTTCGGGATATTCCACTCGAGGTCCACCTGTGCCGAGTCCGGGGTCGCCGGCAGGGTGATCTTGACGCTGTGACCGGTGGCCTTGACGAACGGTGTGTCCACCTTCCCGGCCAGCGCCGTCACCCACAGCCGCGCCAGCGCCCCGCCGCCGGTGTCGAGGGCGAGATGGTCGCCGGTCCGCTTGTCATACCAGCGCGGGCTCATGACCCACGAGTAGTTGCCGCCCGCGAGGTCACGCTTCTGGGGCTTGGGGATCGTCGTCTGGTTCCACGGGTGGCGCTGGTCGACCGGGTTGCCCAGCGGGTCCTTGGCGACGAACGTCTCCTCGCCGACCCAGTCACCGTAGTAGGAGCTCCCGAGCAAGATGCGAATGCCCAGGTTGATGTCCACGAGGTTCGTGGTCACCAGCTCGCCGTCGACGATGATCCCCGGGGTCACGTACATCTCATTGCCCCAGTCATCCATGTTGCGGTAGTCGTAATCGCAGAAGTCGGGGTTGTTGAACGCCCCCCAGCAGGCCAGCATGATCCGGCGCCGGCCAACCTCCTCATAGCCCGGCAAGGCCTCGTAGAAGAAGTCGAATATGTCGTCGTTCATGGCCACGGACTTCTTGATGAAGTCAAGGCAGCGCAACAGCCGCGTGAGGTAGTCGGTGAACAGCGTCGGCGTGGCCTGCGTGCCCACCCCCCCCGGATAGATCGTCGAGGGATGCACGTGGCGCCCCTCCATCAGACAGCACATCTCCCGGGTCACCCGGCTGACCACGAGCGCCTCGCGGTAGGTCTCGCCCACGAACGGGTTGAACGAGCGCATGATGTCCGCGATCGTCCGGTAGCCGTGCAGCGAAGCACCCGGGGCCTCGGCCTTCTCGGCCTTCTCGAGCACGCTCGGGTTGGTCTCCTTGACCATCTGCTCGCAGAAGTCCACGAACACCAGGTTGTCCTGGAAGATCGTGTGGTCGAACATGTACTCCGCGGCCTCGCCGAGGTTCACGATGTGCTCGCCGAGCGGTGGCGTCTTCACCCCGTAGGCCATGTTCTGCGCGTACTGCGAGCACACGGCGTGGTTGTCGCCGCAGATGCCGCAGATGCGGCTCGTGATGAAGTGCGAGTCCCTGGGGTCCTTGCCCTTCATGAACACGCTGTAGCCCCGGAACAGCGAGGAGGTGCTCTTGCAGCTCACGACCTCCTGCTGCCCGAAGTCGATCTTCGTGTAGATGCCGAGGTTCCCGACGATCCTGGTGATCGGGTCCCAGGACATGTCGACGATGTTGCCGGCCCCGGGCTCGATCCTCTCGCGTACCGCCATTCTGTTCCTCCTCGTCTCGTTCTCAGGTCCCGTGCGCTAACGCTGCAGCGCCTTGGGCTGGTAGCCAGTGGTGAGCTCGTCGCGGTTGTGCCGCCACTTCGGCTCCTTGTTCATCTTCTTGTTGGTGATGGTGCGCATCTTGCGGATCAGCGACCCGTAGGCGCCGGTGGCCGCCGACGAAACGCTGCCGCCGGGCGGTGCGTCCATGAACGGCATGAACTTGTCGGGGAAGCCGGGCATCGTGCAGCCGATGCAGATGCCTCCGACGTTCGGGCAGCCGCCAATCCCCCCCATCCATCCGCGCTTGGGCACGTTGCAGTTCACGACCGGGCCCCAGCAGCCGATCTTCACCTGGCACTTGGGCGAGTTGTAGTCCTTGGCGAAATCACCCTGCTCGTAGTAGCCCGCCCGGTCACAACCCTCGTGGACGGTCTTGCCGAAGATCCACTGGGGTCGCAGCGCCTCGTCGAGCGGGATCATCGGCGCCAGCCCGGCGGCCTGGTAGAGCAGCCACGTGAGGGTCTCCATGAAGTTGTCCGGCTGCACCGGACACCCTGGCACGTTGACGATCGGCAACCCGGCCGCGGAGCGGTAGTCCCAGCCCAGGTAGTCGGCGAGGCCCATGGCGCCGGTGGGGTTGCCAGCCATGGCGTGGATGCCCCCGTAGGTGGCACACGTCCCGATCGCCACCGTCGCGAAGGCCCCCGGGGCGAGCTGGTCGATCCACCAGTTCACCGTGAGCGGCTCGCCGGTGGCGAGGTCGTTGCCCATCGAGGTCCAATAGCCGTCGCCGTTGATGTTCTCGTTGGGAATGGAGCCCTCGACGACAAACACGTAGGGAGCGTCGAGCGTGCCTTCCGCCGCCTGGCGGAACGGAGCCATGAACTCCTCACCCCCGAGCGTGGGCGAGAGGACCTTGTTGTGCAGATGGACCTTGGGGAGGCCCGGGATCGCCCCCAGGAGCACCTCCTCGATGCTCGGCTGCGAAGCCGCGGTGATCGACACCGAGTCCCCGTCACAGCTCAAGCCCTCCGACGTCCACAGGATGTGGACCTCATCGACGCCTGCCGCCTGTGCGCTCATACTCTGCCTCCGATCGTTGCCATCTCTTCGAGCTCCAACGAGTCCACGAGGAGCTCCTCGCCCCGGATCACATCCACGTCCAAGTCCCCGCACTGCGCGCAAGTCAAGGGAAAGCCCGGCAGCACGCTCTCGGCGCCACAGCGGCGACACACTCCCGCAGCGGCCACCTGCTCCACGACGAGCTGAGCACCCTCGACCGGAGTGCCCTGGGCCGTCAGCTCGAACGCGAACTCCAGCGCGGCGGGAACGACCTGGCGGAGGTGCCCCACCTTGACCTCGACCTTCGCCACACGCCGGCCCGCGGCGTGCTCGGCGGCGATGCTCACCACCGCCTCGGCTATCGACAGCTCGTGCACGGGTCTCCCTTCAGCCCGCGGCCCGATCGAGATCGCACCTTGGCGAGCATGCATTCATCGCCTCAACGCCTGCGCCGAAATTGCCAGCACACCGATCGCTCTCCTTACTGGGCCGCCCCCGATTGAACCCCGGTGGCTCCTTGTCTACCGTCGCTGGCGGCATATATACACACCCAAGGCCCAGTTGCGTAAGGGCGGTGCACCTGTATGCAAAACGCGAAGAGCAGGACCCAGGCGACGATCAGCGCCTGACTTGGCGCATCGGAACCCACCGGCCAAGTCAGCGACGGAGCCCTACGCAGGCAGCAGCGTCAATACCCCTTGGCGGTCAACAGCCTGCCCAGCTGCAACAGCCGTCGGCCGTAGTGCCTGAAGCCTCCGAGCGCACGCCGATATCGCGGCCGATTGCGCTGGTGAATCGCAGTGCGGGCCTCCGAAGCGTTGACTGCCAGCGCGCCAAGGGCAGCACCACCCTGCGATGAATGCTCGCGATCTCCGCCGGTGGTGCGATACGGCCGGCCGCCAAGCAGGCCTTGCGGTAGATCAGGAGCGCGAAGAAGCCCGTGAAGGCAACAACGGCGGATAGCACCTTTTTCATGGGTGCTCTGTTACCCGCGATCCGCGAGCAAGAACGCTCACGCCCCGACATCGTGGATGCGCCCACCGCGCTGTGACAGGCGCCCTCCCTCGCGACCGTGGCGGACGGCCACGAGCTCAGCCATGATCGAGAGCGCGGTCTCCTCGGAGGTGACGCCGCCGAGGTCCAGTCCGACCGGGGCGCTGACCCGCGCCAGGTCCGCCTCGGCCACGCCCGCGGTCAGCAGGCGCTTTCGGCGATCGGCCTGCGCGCGCCGCGAGCCCATCGCGCCGATGTAGGCGGGCTCTGCGCCCAGGGCGAGCAGCAGAGCCGCATCGTCGAGCTTGGGGTCGTGGGTGAGCACCACCAGGTAGGTCGCCCGATCGATCGCCCC
>JBBSIW010000122.1:0-6896 GCA_038231895.1 Solirubrobacterales bacterium
GACCGTGCTGGACTGCGAGCCGGTGTTCGACTACGGCCGCCGCCCGGCCTCGTGGAAGTACATCGGCCCGGGCTACCATGAGATGGTCGCGACCGCTGAGGGCTGCGACGTCGAGCTCCGGCTGGTGTCCGACATGAACCTGGGCATCGAGGGCTCGCGCGCCACCGCCCGGACCCTCATGAAGGAGGGCGACTGGCTGTTCTGCGCCCTGGCGTGGAGCGAGCACGCGCCGCCGAGCGACGTCAACGAGGCCCATGACCGGCTCACGTGGACCGCGCACCACTGGCAGCACTGGCTCGACCACGGGGAGTTCCCCGACCACCCGTGGCGCTCGTACCTCCAGCGCAGTGCACTGACCCTCAAGGGCCTGACCTACGCGCCCACCGGGGGCATGATCGCGGCCCCGACGACCTCGTTGCCCGAGACCCCCGGCGGGGAGCGAAACTGGGACTACCGCTACAGCTGGATGCGCGATTCCACTTTCATGCTGTGGGGGCTCTACACGCTTGGCTTCGATTGGGAGGCCAACGACTTCTTCTACTTCGTTGCCGACGTGGCCGGCGGCGACGACGACCTCCAGGTCATGTACGGGATCGACGGGGAACGGACGCTCACCGAGGAGCTGCTCGAGCATCTCAACGGCTACGAGGGCGCGCGACCCGTCCGCGTCGGCAACGACGCGTACGACCACGCCCAGCACGACGTCTGGGGGGCGGTGCTCGAATCGGTGTACCTGCACACACGTTCGCGGGAGCACCTGACCGACCGGGTGTGGGTCATGCTCAAGAAGCTGGTCGAGCGGGCGCTCGCCGTCTGGCGCCAGCCGGATCGCGGGATCTGGGAGGTCCGCGGCGAGCCGCGGCACTTCACCGCCTCCAAGGTGATGTGCTGGCTCGCCGCCGACCGGGGCGCCAAGCTCGCCCGCCTGCGGGAGGAGTGGGAGGTTGCGCAGCGCTGGCAGACGGCCGCCGACGAGATCGCAGCTGACGTATGCGAGAACGCCCTCGATGACCGCGGCGTCTTTTGCCAGCACTACGAGACCGACGCGCTGGATGCATCCTGCCTGCTCCTGCCGCTCGTGCGCTTTCTGCCCGCCGACGACGAGCGCATCCGGGCGACGGTGCTCGCCATCGCCGACGAGTTGACCGAGGACGGGCTCGTCCTGCGCTACCGCGTAGAGGAGACCGACGACGGCCTATCCGGCGAGGAGGGGACCTTCACGATCTGCTCGTTCTGGCTGGTCTCCGCCCTGACCGAGATCGGGGAGATCCGCCGCGGTCGCGACCTGTGCGAGCGGCTGCTGGGCTACGCCAGCCCGCTCGGGCTCTACGCGGAGGAGATCGAGGCACGCACGGGTCGCCACCTGGGCAACTTCCCCCAAGCCTTCACCCACCTCGCACTCATCAACGCGGTCATGCACGTCATCCGCGCCGACATGCAGGGCGATGCCGCGATCGTGGCCCCCCCGCGCGGGGAGAGCGCAACGGGCGCGTGAACGAGGGAAGGCAAAGCCGCCGCTCAGGCGATCTCGTCCAGCCGCGCGAGGAGCGTGTCGGCGTGGCGGATGTACCAGCCCTCGTCGAACAAGGCTTCGAGGTCCAGTTCCGCGGCCGCGGGCTCGGCCGCGAGCAGCTCCCGCAACGGCGTGTGCGCCTCCCACGCGCGCCGCGCCGCAGCCTGGACGATCCGGTAGGCCTCGTCGCGGCCCATGCCGCGCTCCACCAGCGCCAGCAGCACGCGCTGGGAAAACAGCGCCCCGTTGGTCAGTTCGAGGTTCTCGCGCATGCGATCGCTATGAACGGTCATCTCGCGCACTACCCGCGCGGCCAGGGCCAGCATGTAGTCGATGAGGATCGTCGAGTCGGGGAGGATCACCCGCTCGGCGCCGGAGTGTGAGATGTCGCGCTCGTGCCAGAGGGCGACGTTCTCGAGCGCAGCCTGCGCGTTGCCGCGCAGCACGCGCGCCAGCCCGGTGAGCCGCTCGGTGTTGATGGGGTTTCGCTTGTGGGGCATCGCGCTCGACCCCTTCTGGCCCGCGCGGAAGGGCTCCTCCACCTCGCGCACCTCGGTGCGCTGCAGATGGCGGATCTCCGTGGCCAGGCGTTCGATGCCGGCGCCGGCGAGCGCGATCGCCTGCAGCAGCTCGGCGTGGCGGTCGCGCGGCACGACCTGCGTGGACGCCGGGTCGGGCTCGAGGCCCAGCCGCGCCAGCACGCGCGCCTCGTAGTCGGGCGAGTGAGCGGCGTGCGTGCCCACCGCGCCCGACAGCGCACCCACTGCGGCCTGGGCGAAGGCGCGCTGCAGGCGCCGCGCGTTGCGGTCAGCCTCGAAGGCGAACCCGGCGAGCTTGAGACCGAACGTGGTGGGCTCGGCGTGCACGCCGTGCGTGCGCCCGACCGTGACCGTGCCGCGATGCTCGCGTGCTCGATCGACAAGCGCGGCGACGAGCCCACGCGCGGCCGGCACGATCACCTCGCCGGCGGCGTGGAGCTGGAGGGCGAGGCCTGTGTCCAGCACGTCCGAGGAGGTCAGGCCGAAGTGGATCCAGCGGCCGCCCGGGCCGGCCGATTCGGCAAGTACGTCCACGAACGCGGCAACGTCGTGATCGGTGACGCGCTCGCGCTCCTGCACCGTGGCGACCGTGAACGAGGCCGCGCGGATGGCATCGAGCTCCTGGGTGGTGGGGCCTTCGAGCTCCTCGGCGGCGGCCACCTCCACCGCTCGCCAACCCTCCATGCGCGCCTCGTCGGTCCACAAACGCCCCAACTCGGGCCGTGTGTAGCGGGCGATCACCCCCGCAGGATCCGCGCGGCCAGGATCGCCGCGTTGCGGGCGGCGTTGAGCCCGACGCAGGCCACCGGCACCCCCGGCGGCATCTGAGCCGTGGCCAGCAGTGCGTCCAAGCCGCCGGCGGCCGAGTTCTTGCTGGTCAACGGCACGCCGACCACCGGCAGCTCCGTGTGGGCCGCGCACACACCGGGAAGCGCTGCCGAGAGCCCGGCACCGGCGATGATCACCCGGAGGCCGCGCATCTGGGCGTTCTTGGCGTAGTCGGCGACGACGTCGGGCTCGCGATGGGCGGACATCACCCGCACTTCGTAGCGAATCCCCCGCTCATCGAGCTCCTGGGACGCCTTCTCCATCTCGGCCATGTCGCTCTTGGAGCCCATTACGATGCCCACGCGCGGCGCGTCGACCTCGAGCTCGTCGAGCGCAGCCGCCACCTCGGACAGCGCCTCTGGCGCTGCCGGCTCCGACTCCTCCGCCTCGCTCCTCCGCCTCGTTCGCTCGCTCACTCGCGCTCCGTTACCTCGGCTCCGTTAGCAGGGCGATGTCGCGCCGAACCTGCTTGCCGGCGAATTCGATCGTGTCAGCCGCAGCATACGCCGCATCACGGGCAGCCCGGGCGCCGTCGCCCAGCGCAGTCACGTTGAGCACGCGCCCGCCGGCGGTCACCACGCGGCCATCGGACTCCGCGGTCCCGGCATGTGTGAGCTCAATCGTCGGCGCGAGTCTCTCGAGCCCGGTGATGGGCTCGCCCGCCGATGAGGAGGCAGGGTATCCCGCACCGGCCAGCACGACGGTCACCGCGAAGCGCTCGTCCCACTCGAGCTCGACGTCCGCAAGCCCCCCGGGACGCGTCGCCGCGGCGAGGACCGCCGCCAGGTCTGAGCGCAGGCGCGGGAGGACGGCTTGGGCCTCGGGGTCGCCGAAGCGGACGTTGAACTCCAACACACGGGGACCGCCGCCGGTGAGCATGAGCCCGGCGTAGAGCACGCCGTGAAAGGGCGTGCCGCGCTCGCGCATGAGCTCGACGACGGGCTGGTGCACCGCCGCGACGATCTCGTCGGCGCGCGCCGCGTCGATTCCCGGCACCGGCGAATAGGACCCCATGCCGCCGCTGTTGGGCCCGCGGTCGCCGTCGAAGATGCGCTTGTAGTCACGGGCGGGCGCCATGGCCAGCGCGCGCTCGCCGTCACACAGAGCAAGCAGCGAAAGCTCCGTCCCCTCGAGGAACTCCTCGACCAAGACCTCCGTGCCACCGAAGCGGCGCTCCACGAGCATTGCCTCGAGGGCCGCA
The DNA here is from genome assembly GCA_038231895.1 of Solirubrobacterales bacterium. Classification (GTDB taxonomy): domain Bacteria; phylum Actinomycetota; class Thermoleophilia; order Solirubrobacterales; family Solirubrobacteraceae; genus JALYZC01. Next base: position 4,082 of record JBBSIW010000122.1, read on the forward strand.
GCGGCCTGCTCGCGGGTCTCGGCGATGACTACCCCCTTGCCGGCAGCAAGGCCATCCGCCTTGAGGACGACGGGATAGCCGTGGATCGCGTCGAGTCCTTCGTTTACCTCGCTCACCACGCTCGCGCCAGCGGTGGGGACGCCCGCCGCCCGCATGACCTCCTTGGCAAACGCCTTCGAGCCCTCCAGCCGCGCCGCCGCGGCGCTGGGCCCGAAGCAGGCGATGCCGGCGGCGGCAAGAGCGTCGGCGGCACCCGCGACCAGCCCGGCCTCAGGACCGACCACGACGAGGTCGACCCGCTCGTCGCGCGCTACCGCGGCGATCGAGCCAGCGTCATCGACCGCGAGGTCGACCAGCCGCGCATCGCGGCCAATGCCGGGATTGCCGGGGCCGCAGAGCACCTCGGCCGCGGTGGGCGACCGCCGCAGGGCCCGCACGAGCGCGTGCTCGCGCCCGCCGGACCCGACGATCAGGACCTTCACGCGGTTCTCAGAGCGCGGAGATGAAGTCGTCGATCGGAATGGCGGTGAGCGTCTCGTACTTCGCGGTGCCCCGAGACCCGAGCTCCAGCGAGACCCTGGCCATCGTCTTCTCGTCGGGCGCCTCCACCACGTTGACGAAGTCGAAGTGGCCGAGCGTCGCCCACTGCGCCTTCACCTCGGCGCCGAGCTGCTCGATCTCCTCGCTGACCTCCTTGATCCGCTGAGGATTGTTCTTGACCGTCTGCACGCCCTCAGGCGTCAAGGTGGTCAGCATGATGTAGGTGGGCATAGAGCCTCCGTTCGATGGCGATCTCCCGAGTGCTGTTCTATCAACCAGCGACCCTCCCTACGACCTGCGCTACCGTGAGCCTACGGCCGCATCGACCCTGTGAGGACATCCGTGACCCGTTCCATCATCCGTCTCGTCGCACCAGTCGTCGCCGCCGGCGCCGTGGTCGCCGCCGCCCCGGCAAGCGCCGCCCCAACCCTGACCGTGGACCGGGGGTGCTACACCTACCGTCAGCCCATCCACATCGCGGGAAGCGGGTACCAGCCGGGATCGGCGCAGACCATCTCGCTCGACGGCACACCGCTGCCCATCAGCAAGAATGCCGGCAACACCTTCGTTCCGACCGCGCAGGGGAAGGTTCCGGCCAACACCACGATCACCGCACCTCCGCCCTCCGCGGGCAAGACGTCGGTCCGCACCTACGCGCTCACCGCGGCGAGCTCCCCCTCGGGCACGCCCGTGACAGCTCGCACTGGGTTTGCGGTGGTGCACACCAACGTCGACGTCAAACCCCCGTTCATCACGCCTGGCAGAGTGCGCTACACCGCGCTCGGCTTCACCTACGGCCCAAAGCTCTACGTGCACTACCTCAAAGGCCGCGCTGAGCGCCACGTCGCAACCCGGCTCGTGGGCCACGTCCGTGGGGCGTGCGGTCGGCTGCGCAAGCGGGTGCGGATGTTCATCTTTCGTCCCGTGAGACCGGCGACCTACACCCTCGTGTTCGACAACAGCCCGACCTACCAGGCCAGCTACCGCCCCGATTTCTCCTTCCAGGCGGTCGTGACCAAGCCCTACTTCTAACCGGCGAGGTGGCGGCCGTCAGGCCGCCGCCGCCGAGGCCGCGTCGGTCGCGCGGGTGAACACCAGCTCGCCATCCGCCGCATCGACGTACACCGCGTCGCCCGGGCTGAACTCGCCCTCGAGCAGGGCGAGCGCCAACCTGTCGACCACGCGCTTCTGGATGACCCGCTTGAGCGGCCGCGCGCCGTAGGTGGGGTCATAGCCGAGGTTGCCCAGCAGTTGTCGTGCGGCGTCGCTGAGCTCGAGCTCGATCCCCCGTTCGCCCAGCCGGGCCTGAAGGCCGGTGACCTGAAGGCCGACGATCTCGCCGATCTGCTCGCGCGAGAGCGGAGCGAACTCCACGATGTCGTCGAGGCGGTTGATGAACTCGGGCTTGAAGGTGGCCTCCGCTCCTGCGCGACCCCCCGGCACGTTCGAGGTCATGATCAGTACGACGTTGGTGAAGCTCACGGTGCGACCCTGGCCGTCTGTGAGCCGGCCGTCATCCATGACCTGAAGCAGGGTGTTGAAGACGTCGGGGTGGGCCTTCTCGATCTCGTCGAGCAGCACGACCGAGTAGGGGCGGCGGCGGACGGCCTCGGTGAGCTGGCCGCCCTCCTCGTAGCCCACGTACCCGGGTGGAGCGCCGATGAGGCGGGCGACGGCGTGGCGCTCCATGTACTCGGACATGTCGATGCGGACCATCGCCTCCTGGGAGTCGAACATGAACTCCGCGAGCGCCCGCGCCAGCTCCGTCTTGCCCACACCGGTGGGGCCGAGGAAGAGGAAGTTGCCGATCGGGCGGTCGGGGTCCTGGAGGCCCGCACGTGAGCGGCGCAGCGCGTTGGCGACGGCCTGCACCGCCTCGTCCTGGCCGACGACCCGCCGATGCAGGCGCTCCTCCATGTGGATCAGCTTCTCCACCTCGCCCTCCAGCAGCCGCGAGACGGGTATGCCGGTCCACTTGGCGACGACCTCGGCCACGTCCTCGGCGTCGACCTCCTCCTTGAGGTAGGTCGTCTCACCCCGATCGGCGGCCTCCACCTCGGCCAGGCGCTTCTCGAGCTCGGGGATCTCGCCGTAGCGCAGCGCGGCCGCGCGCTCCAGATCGGAGTCGCGCTCCGCGCGCTCCACCTCGCGGTGGGCCTGCTCGAGGCGCTCCTTGATCTCGGTCACCACCGAGATGGCGTCCTTCTCCCTCTGCCACACGGCCTTCATCGCCGAGGACTGCTCGCGCAGCTCGGCCAGGTCGCGCTCGATCGCC
>JBBSIW010000123.1:0-6856 GCA_038231895.1 Solirubrobacterales bacterium
GGAAGCACAAGCCCCGCCCCGTCGCGGCGCCTCTCCCCGCGGCGTGGTCGCTCACGCTTCCGGGCTGGGCGACGCGTCCGCCCCCGCCTCGCTGACCTGCGCGAAGTGCACGTCGCGGGGAGGGTCGACCGACCACCGGCCGCGGTGCCAGCGCACCCGGGTGTCATCTGCGAGGCGCACCGCCGCCCGGCCCAGGCGGGGGGTGCCCCATAGCGTCGCCTCGAGCGGACGGACGCGCTCGTCGGCGTCACCGAGGCCGGTGGCGACGTCACCGGCCGGGTAGGTGACGAGGATCGAGCCCCGCCGGACCCATACCGGGATGCGGTGCAGCGGCGCGTCCACCCGCAGCGAGCGGCCACCCGTCACGGCCTCGCCGGTCCAGAAGTCGACCCACTCCCCGCGCGGCAGCGCCACCTCGCGCTCGCGCGCGCCGTCCTCGAGCACGGGCGCAACCCACAGCGCCGGCCCGTAGCCGTAGGCGTCGGCGATCCGCCAGCCTCGCTGGTCGCCAGGATCGGTCAGGCAGAGCGGGCGCACGATCGGCAGACCGGTGCGGGCCGCGGTGGCGGCCGCCGCCCGCACGTAGGGCACGAGGCGCTCGTGCAGGAGGACGAGGTCGCGGTAGAGCTCTCGGGTCGCTCGGTCATAGCTCCAGGCCTCCTGCGCGAAGCGCCCGTGCGCCTGCATGAGCGGGGTGAAGCAGCCAAACTCGGCCCAGCGCACGAGCAGCTCGGCCGGGCAGCGCGACAGCAGCCGCTCACCCAGATAGCCGCCGACGTCGTGCGACCAGTTGGAGAATCCGCTGGCCGCTGCGCATAGCGTGGCCGCGACCAGCGTGCGCAGCGACCAGAAGTCGGAGATCTGGTCGCCGCCCCACAGCATCCCGTGGCGCTGCTGACCGCTCCAGCCGCTGCGGCCGAATACGACGCCCTGACCGGGATGAACGTCCTCGAGGGCATCCTGCATGCACTCGCGGTAGAGCTGGCCGTAGGCCCACGCCGCCTCGGCGCCGCTGCGCCCGTCGGCGAAGCGGACGTCTGAGGGGAAGTAGTAGCCCTCGCCGTCATCCGCCTTGATCCCCTCGACGCCGAGCTCGAGCACCGGACGTGCGAGCTTCCGCCACCACTCCGCCGCAGCCGGGGAGGTGAAGTCGATCGGGGAGCCGGTCCCCATCCACCAGCGGGCGACGTAGGGATCTCCGTCGGCGTTGCGGACGAAGTGCCCGGCCCGCGCCGCCGGCGCGTAGTTGGGCGCCGGCGCGCGGTGCAGGCGCTCGGAGGCGGCGCCGGGCGGCCGCTGCCCGTCGGCGGACTCGAGGTTGACCCACGGAGTGATCCACACCACGGTGCGGACCCCGGCCGCGCGCATGCGCGCGATCATGCCCGCGGGGTCGGGGAACTGGTGCGGGTTGAAGCGCCAGGTGTTGTACTGGGTCTCCCACGGGGAGTCGATGACGATGGCGTCGAGCGCGATGCCGTGCCAGCGGTAGCCGTGGAAGTCCTCGAGGACGTCGTCCTGGTGCTGGTAGGCCACGCCGGCTCCGGACTCGGGGACGAGCACGTGTGGAAGTCCTCGAGGACGTCGTCCTGGTGCTGGTAGACGTCGCGGCTCTTCCAGTGCCCGTACGCCCACTCGGGCAGGACCGCAGGAAAGCCGGTGAGCCCGCAGTAGCGGCGCAGGCGCGCGGCCGGGGTGGGGTCGGTGAGCAGGTGCAGCCGCAGGGGGCCGGCCGCCGACCGGCTGGAGACCGTGATGCGTGCGTCCAAGTCGAAGTGGGCGCCCGCACCGTCGGTGTCCAGCCACACTGCCCAGCCGGCGCTGGAGATCAGCCAGGGGGCGGGCGCGTAGTCGCCCTGGGGGATGCCGCCGACCTCGAGCAGGTCCTCCGGGCAATCCGGCCCCGTGTAGCGGCGATCGGCTCCGAGGTAGGGCGCGCGGCCCGCCTGGTCGAAGTCGAGCCCGTGCCGGGCACCGAGCCCGACGAGCCGTTCGTCGGCGCCGCGCTGCCAGGTCGCGGCCACGCGCAGCGGAGCGCCATGCGGCGCCAGCTCGATGGTCACCCGCTCCTCGCAGAGGCGAATCGCCAGCTGCACAGGCCGGGTGCGGTCGGTGGCGCCCGCGAGCAGAAGCTCGGTCGCAGTGGAGCTCACCACGGTCAACGCCGCCACGTCCTCACATGGCTCGAGCTCCTCCGCCACGATGACGCCCTCGGTGACCCTGATCAGGCGGTCGACCGCGGTGCCCTCGGCCGTCCACAGGCGCAGATCCTCGATCACGCAGTGGTCGTCGCGCCACACCGCCAGCCCGAATGGCCGCGGCGAGACCTCCAGGCGCACGTGCCCCAGCGTGAGGGCGAGTGTGGCCGGTGCATCGACGTCGAGCTCCACGACCACGGTTCATGGCAGTCCGCACGGCGCCCAGGTGTATCCGTCTGGTGAAAGCGCGTTCACAGCGAGGTCACAGCAGGTTGGCCGATTGATAACACGACCCGCTCGTTTGCAGGCGAAAGTGTCGTCACTCATTCATTTCAAAGCAAGGGAGCGACGATGACTCTCACCTCGACCAGCCGGGTCGATCTGCACTGCCATTCCTGTGCCTCGCAGCTGTCCAAGCTGGGCATCCAGCGGGCCCTGGGCCTGCCGGAGTGCGCCACGCCGCCGGAGGAGGTCTACGCGCTGGCCAAGCGCCGGGGCATGGACTTCGTGACCATCACCGATCACGACACGATCGCCGGGGCGCTCGAGCTGGCGCAGCTTCCCGACACGTTCGTCTCCGAAGAGCTCACCGTGTGGTTCAAGGGCGAGCCGCAGGCCGTTCACGTGCTGTGCTGGGGCATCACGCCGGACGACCACGAGTGGCTTCAGGATCACAATCGCGATGTCGAGGCGTGTGCGGAGTACCTGCACGCCAACGAGATCGCGTGCGCGCTCGCGCACCCTTTCTACGCCGTGCAAGCCCCGCTGACGCCCCGCCACCGGCGACGCCTGGCCGAGCTCTTCGACGTGTGGGAGGTGCGAAACGGCGCACGGGCCCGTGAGCTCAACCTGCCGGCGGAGATCTACATCGAGACGCACGGGGGCACCGGCGTGGCCGGCTCCGACGACCACGCCGGCGTCGACATCGGAAGGACGTTCACCGAGACGCCCGCGGCCGCCAGCGTGGATGAGCTGCTCTGCCACCTTCGTAGCGGACGGGCGACGGCCCGCGGCGACCAGGGCAGCGCGGCCAAGTGGGCGCATGCGGCGCTCGGCCTGGCCTCGCGCGTCCTGGGCGACGAGCCCGTCGAGGCGCCGGATCCGCACCAGGTCCTGCTCATGGTGGAGCGGGTGATGCGTGAGGGCGATGCGCGGCGCGGCGTCGCCACCGCCGACCTGGGACCCGATGACGCCAGGGCGCTGCTGCAGGCATGGCTGCACTCGGTGGCCCTGGACCTGGCGCCGGGCGAGCTGCTGGAGCTGCTGCAGGCCGACGACTTCTCGCACGCGACGCTCTACCGGCGGGCCCGGCGCATCCACGAGCGAGGGCTCCAGCGGGCGGTGGAGGGCGTCGTGCGGACCGGTGTGCAAGGGGTCGACGCGCCGCCCGCCGCGGAGGCGCTCCAGGCCGCCGGCGTCGCCGTGTTTCAGTCCTGCCTGGCGGCGATCCCCTACGCGCCGGCGGCCGCCTTCCTCGGAAGCGAGAAGGCCAAGCTGGCGGCTCGCGAGGGCCAGCCGTTGCGGGTTGCGGTCGTGGCCGACGCGGTGGGCGCCACGAACGGCGTGACCCGCACCCTCACGCAGATCCGCGACCGAGGCGTGGGGGAGTTCGAGGTCGAGGTCATCGGCACCGACCCCAACGTCGATCGGCGCCTGCCCGCCGTGACCGAGATCGACATCCCCTACTACGGCGGTCTCCAGGTCGGCGTTCCGAGCCTGCCTGTCATGGTCGAGACTCTCGCCGAGGGCCGCTATGACCTCGTGCACCTGTGCACCCCCGGGCCGTCCGGGATCGCCGCGGCGCTCGTAGCGCGGATCATGGGCCTGCCGGTGATCGGCAGCTACCACACCGAGCTCGCCGCCTACGCCGGCGTGCGCACCGGCGACAGCCGGCTCGCGGCCGCCATCGGGGGCGCGCTCGGGGTCTTCTACGGCCACTGCCGAGCCGTGCTGTCTCCGGGGTCGGCCGCCGATGCTTCCCTGGCGGGACTCGGCGTCGACGCCGACCGCATCCTGCGCTGGGATCGGGGCGTGGAGCTCGCGAGCTTCGATCCCGGCCGTAGGGTGGCTGACGCCTTCGTCGGCGAGGTCAACGTGCTCTACGCCGGGCGCCTCACACGCGAGAAGGGCGCCGACCTGCTGGCCGACGCATTCCTCGCCGCGCGCGAGCGCGACCCGCGCCTGCACCTCGTGCTCGCGGGCGGCGGTCCGGAGCAGGAGATGCTCCGCGCTGAACTCGGCGTGGATGCCACGTTCCTGGGTTGGCTGGAGGAGGAGGAGCTGGCCCGCGCGTATGCCAGCGCCGACGTGTTCCTGTTCGCCAGCCGGACGGACACCTTCGGCCAGGTGATCCTGGAGGCGCAGGCCAGCGGGCTGGCGATCGTCGCGGTCGGCGAGGGGGGGCCGGCCGGCTTGATCGAGGACGGTCGCACGGGGCTCCTGTGCCCACCCGAGCGAGACGCGCTCGCATCTGCGGTGGTCGGACTGGCGGCCGATCCCGCGCGACGGCGGCAGCTGGCCGCGGCCGCACTGGCCGCCGTGGGTGAGCGCACATGGGAGCGCTCGCTGGGTCAGCTGGAGCGGGGCTACCGGCACGCGCTGGGGCTGCAGGAGCAGAGCGGGGGCGAGGTCGAGATCGCCCGTGCCGCGTAGCGCGCGCTACCTGCCGCGGGCGATGGTGAGGGCCGCCGCCACGTGCCGGCGAACGACGTTCGAGGATGGCGTGTTGCCGCCGAACTCGGCGACGCAGGCGTCGGACCCCGGCATGTAGCTGTTCTCCCATTCGTCGATGACGCCACGGTAGTCCGGCCCGGGCAGGCGCTCCACTGGTGAGTGGGCGAGTCGCGCATAGCGCACGTGAGCCAGATTGTGGCGTAGCCCGCGTGTGCGGGGACCGCAGTTCACGACCTTTCCACAGGTCCGTCACGTGCGAATTACAACGCCCGGACGCTGGTGAGGGAGAACTTCTCCGTCCCGTTCTCACCCAGGAGGAGACCCCTTGAAACGCACGCTGTTGACGATGCTGCTCGCCCCTCTCGCCCCTCTCGCCCTCGCTCTGCCCACCGCGGCCGGCGCCAGCGGCCCCAGCTCCGCCCGACTCCTCGGTCGCGCCGTGCTGCCCGCCAACACGTTCGCACCTGGCCCGCCGTCCGGGTCCCTGCTGGGCTCGGCGCCCATCAACGGCGTGCAACCGCCGTTTGGCTCCCAGCCGGTTCAGGGCTTCTCCGCGACGCTGTCCGCGGGCGGCGGTCGCTATTGGGTGATGCCCGACAACGGGTATGGCTCGATCGAGAACTCGGCCGACTTCAACCTGCGGATCTACCTAATCAAGCCGGCGCTGAAGACGGCGTCGGGCGGCTCGGGGAAGATCCGGGTCCTGCGCCACATCGAGCTCCGCGATCCCGATCACAAGGTCCCGTTCGCGATCGTCAACGCGTTCAGCGCGGAGCGGGTGCTGACCGGCGCGGACTTCGACATCGAGTCGCTGCAGCGTGCGGGCGACGGCACCCTCTGGATCGGCGACGAGTTCGGTCCGTTCCTGCTGCACGTCGACCGCGACGGCCGCGTGCTCGACCCGCCCTACCGGCTGCCCGACCTCGATCATCCCGGACAGGAGCTGCGCTCGCCCCAGAACCCGTTCTCGGAGGAGTCGGGCACGCTGCGGGTGATGAACGCGCTGCGGGCCGACGCCCAGGCGGGTGCTGGCAAGCACACGCCGGTCGTCTCGCCCGACGCCAACCTGCTCGCCGACGGTGACCCGGCCACCGGTGTGCAGTCGCGCCAGAACCCGCCGGCCGGCTCGGACCTGCAGCCGGCCTCCAGCGAGGTCATGAGCGTGGCCTCGCTGCACACGGCCGGCTTCAAGGTCGTGCCCTACACCGTCAACTACCCGGCGCGGATGAAGGCGCTGCTCAAGCTCGGAGTCGACGGCCTGATCAGCGACCGGCCGGACCTCCTCCACGACGCGCTCGTCGGTTACGACGCCAACGGCGACGGCACCCCCGGCGACTACCTCAACCCCGACGGCTCCGTGAACCCGGCGAAGTTCGACGCCCAGGCGCACCGCGGCGGGCGCAACCTGCGTCCGAGAACACGCTGCCCTCGATGGAGGTCGGGCTCGACAACCTCGCCAACACGCTCGAGACCGACCAGGCCATCACCAAGGACGGCGTGCCCGTTCTGTCGCACGACCCCTACGTGCAGACCGGCAAGTGTCGCCGGAGCGACGGCCGCCCGTACACCGTGGCAGACGAGGTGCTCATCAAGGACCTAACGCTGCGCCAGGTTCAGCAGCGGTTCGTCTGCGACGGCGTGATTCGGACGGGCACGCCGCAGACCAACGACCGCGCGCTGTCGCCGGTGGCGGTGGCGTTCGCCAAGCAGCAGGGCGTGGCCGACCCCTACGTCGCCCCTACCACCCAGCAGCTGTTCGACTTCGTCAACTTCTACGTGGACTGGTACCGGTCCGGTCCCGGCTCGTCGGACCCGAAGGCGAGCGTGCTGTGGCACAACGCCGCGCGGGTCCGCTTCAACATCGAGACCAAGCTCAACCCGCGCTCTGACCGCGACGACCACGGCAATCGCTTCAACCAGCGCACCATCGGGCCGGTCCCCTTCACCCGCAAGGTGGCCGGCGTGATCGAGTCCAACGGGATGCAGGA